>JAKISF010000007.1 GCA_021648725.1 Bacteroidales bacterium
CTTTAAAGAATTACAATGAGGACAGTTTCCTTGTTTGTTATTCAATTGATCTTCTCTTACTGTTAATAAATTATAATTTGAATCGTCTTTTATCAGTGTGAGCTCGTCTATCAGCTGTTCTTGTGCGTAAATATCCAAATCTGTAAATTGTGATTTTAATATAGCTATATCCATATCAGGTTTTTTTTGTAAAAATAAACAATAATTCACAGAATACCTAAACCATAGCCACTCCGAGTAACAATTTTGAATTTGAACCGGTAACACATATTTTTTAAAATCTTTCGGCATCATAAACACTTTTTACATATTTTTTCCATCCTGTAACCACTTGAATTTCATCAAGAAATAGAAATTTAACTTTCGTTTGTGTTAATTTTTCTGCTGTTTCAACTATGTTATATATTCTTTCGGGGTTTTTGTATATCTCTGAAAAATTAGGGTCATCAAAATTAATAAATAAAATAGATTTAGGATTTTCTGATTTTATTAGTTCGTTGATATACAGTTTTAATAAAGATGATTTTCCGCTACGCCTTAAACCTGTAATTATTTGTATTTCTTTGGTATCATGGAATTTCAATAATTTATTCAGTAAATCTCGCTTAATTGATATATTAAAACTTTTGTTTTGCCAATGTTTATTATGTAGTAATATTGCATTTTGCATAGCTCCTCAAATCATAACAAGTAAATAACAACAAAAATACAAACTATACTTTGAAAAACAAAACGTTTTCTCAAAATATAATTTGAACTTTGTTGTTGGAAATTTTAATGTGCTTCTTTGCTTGTCAGGTCTAAGTTTATTGAATATTATTTTCACTTACAAAAAATAAGGATTATATGCTTAATTCTAATGGTTTAACCAATAGTGCAAAGTAATTTCCGAATTAATAATTTTAAATCCGAGGTTTATGTAAGAAGCATTAACAGGGAAATTTGTTGCTAATACATTGTGCTCAATTCTGCTTAACCCTAACTTTATTCCCCATCTTAGTCCCTCAATATTTATTGCCTTGAAAACCCCTAAATTTTGGTATTCCAGAGATACAGCCCCCATACCCCCCATTGCATATTTTTCTGTAGAGTTAAATTTGATTTTAAAAGAAAGAAAACCTAATATAGTTCCTTTGTCTTCTGCGACAATTACATGGTCTGCTATGTTCTTATTCAAACAACTGTTTTGTGCCCAATCAGCATATATCTCTTGACTTTTTTCTTTATCAAGACGATTGTCAGCAAAATAATGCCCATATCCGTTAAAACAAACCTTTGCTATTTTTGAAATCTGTTTAATGTCTTTTTCTTCAACAGGTCTAAGCTTAAACCTATTAGTTTTATTTGTTTTATAATTCAGTTCTTTTTTCAAATTATAGTTATAGGTTAATTGAACATCCTTCATTTCAAAACCAATTTTTTCAAGAAAATTAATCAGTTTTAGATTTGATGTATTAATTCTGCTTATAATTAATTTGACACCGTCTTTTTTTAGAGACTCAATTAATTCAATCGGTTTTTTCTCAAAACAATTAATTTTAGCAATACTAAAACCAAATCGGGCAGTATCTATTTCACTTATATATGTATTCATTATTATTTAATATAAACAACATTATTTAGCACAAATATCTCCTATTGTATTTTTAATAATAAAGAGAGGTCGATCTTTAGACGCATCAAAAACTTTTCCGATATAAATACCAACAACACCTATTGAGAAAATTATTATTCCGGAAAGAAACCAAATAGAAATAATAAGACTTGCAAAACCGGAAATAAGAATTTGTCCTGTAAAGTATTTG
This sequence comes from Bacteroidales bacterium, assembly GCA_021648725.1. Lineage (NCBI taxonomy): Bacteria > Pseudomonadati > Bacteroidota > Bacteroidia > Bacteroidales > Bacteroidales bacterium. The sequence goes on from JAKISF010000007.1 coordinate 1,806, forward strand.
TATAAATAAATTATTCCGATAATTAGTGAAAGTATTGAAATAAATATACCTACCCTAATAGAAAGAAGTAGAGGCTTATTTGAAAAAGACATTATAATTTCAAAAGCAAGTTTAACCAATTTTCTATAACTATATGAAGATTTTCCCTTCGACCGTTCATTATGAATAATTTCAATACTTATTTTTTTAAAACCTACCCATTGTAATAAAATAGGGAAAACCCTTATTTTATCTTTCATTTGCAAAACAGCGTCTATTGTTTTTTTGCTATAAATTCCAAAATTGGCAATAGTGTTATCATACTTGGTGTCAGTTAGATAACCAAAAACTTTATAAAACTGCGTTGAAAAAAACTTTTTTAGTTTACTGTCTTGCCTGTTAATTCTCTGTGCCAAAACAATATCATACCCTTCTTGTGCTTTATTGTAAAGTTTGATAATTTCTTCGGGTTGGTCTTGCAGGTCGCCGTCCATAACAATTATCCAGTCGCCTTTTGCATAATCCAAACCTGCTGTTATTGCGTAGTGCTGCCCAAAATTACGGGAAAAGTTCAGTCCTTTTATTCTATTATCATTTTTTGCTAAATCTGTTATTACCTCCCAGTCATTTTCGGGGCTTGCATCGTTTACAAATATCATCTCAAAATCATCAGATAATCGCTCTAATGTTTTAATCAAACGCTTGCTAAGTTCTTTTAGCGAAAGACTGCATTTATATGTTGGTATTACTACTGAGAATTTCATAACTTTTCTAATTCTTTTCTAATATTTTCAGCAATTTCATCAGCGGTGTATGAACTATTACGAATTTTAACTATTTCATTTTTAAGGGTTTCAATTTTTGCTTCTTCTAAAACATGATTTTCAATAAAATTTGCCATTTCTATAGGAGTTTCTGTAATCGGTAATTTTCCTTTTTTCCACTTATAGCCTCTCATTCCCGGAGTTGTTGTTACAATCGGCACACCTCTGTTAATTGCCCATGCTAACTTTGTAGTAACCCCCGTTGAATACCAAAAAACTGTATTTAAAAACAACGACCAAGTAGCAACCTCTTTATCTAAATCTTCGTCTGATAATTCGCCGGTATATTCTACAAAATCATACATTGCTTCAATTTTCTTGCCCCAGTTGTCGGGAGCTCCAACTAATCTTACTTTATAGTTTTTGTTTTTTATCTTTTTCAACTCATCAAGCAAAAAAGTAATACCTTGAAAATTCGGAGGGTGGTCTAACCTGCCGACAAATCCAACTCTTGCATAATTTGTAAGCAATTTTAAACTTTTATCCTCTAATAAGCGAGGAACAAGTATTGTTTTTTTTGCTCCAAACCAGTTTTCAATTTGTGTTTCGGCATCGGAAACAGTCAATACTGCATCAAGATATTTCACTCTATACAAAGATTCTGTGTGTATTAAATATCCGAGCCGAGCAATATCTCTGAATTTTGTAATAAAATTTCGTTTAAAAATAGGTTTTGTTGTAAGATGTAAAAAATCGCCACTGTGATTTCCGTGCGAAAGCATTACAATTTTTACTTTATTACCAAATTTTTCTTTTATGGGTCTTGCAATACGAACAAGAGTTGCCATATTTATAAAAACCCAAGCAATATCATTTTCTTTAATATGTTTATTAATATTTCCTGAGAGTTCTTTAATATTAAAATTACGATAATTATCTATTTTTAATTTTATTAAAACCCTGTCTTTTATACTTTTAGTATATGTCAAATTATACTGTTCTATATTAAAACCACATTTTTGAAGAATTAATAAAAATTCTTGTGAGCATAACTGCACACCACCTGTAACATGACTATGTAATGACTTTGGGTGAGTTACAAATATTGCGTTTTTATTTTTTATCATAATTTTTTTTTAATTATTGAGTTTGCAGGCGATATGAATAGTAGTTTTCTACGCATTTTTTATATTTTCCGAAATTATTTTTTCAATTCTTTTGATTTGTTTTTCGTAGGTGTTGTCAAGGGCAAATTCAATGCGTTTTTTTTGTAGTTCGGGGCTGTTATAGTGTTCTAAATTATTTATTGCTTTTTTGAAAAGGGCGGGTAGTTTTTCGTTGTGCATTTCATCAACCATTTCTATTAAATCTCGTTTGTCGGAATAGCTTGAAATATGGTTTGCAATAACTACTTTACCTGTTGATAGATACTCTAATATTTTGTGTGAATTTGAACCTTTGTTTATATCTTTTTGAGGATTAATTAAAACCAATAAGACATCTGCTTTTTGCAATTCTTCCGATATTTGATTGGGGTGCATTGCTCCTTTAAGTATAACATTTTTTTGTTCTTTTAAAAAAGACACAAAATTAAGTATATTTTCTGTTGCAATTCCTGAAATATTACTTGGTTTATATGCTCCTATAAATATAAAGTCAACATCTTGATTTTCTATTATTATTTTCTTTGTAATTTTTCTGTCCAAAGATGCTAACAATACGTTTCCAACAAAATATGCTTTGTTTTTTTCTGTTTTTTTTATTTTTTTAATATTCGGTTTAAAAAAATAATTTGACAAACCATGATTTATAAAATGAATTTTCTTATTATAGTGTGCTTGCAAATCTTTTGTGATAACATCTGAAAGAGAAAAAACATAATCAGCAGTTTGCAGTAATTTCTTTTGATGTTTACCGGCTACATTATCAACCGGGTGATATATTTTTATTGCTTCTTCAAAAATGTTCAAATCTGATAATAAATTTGTATCGAAACACCAAAGTATATCAAATTTTGACTCTATTTTCTTTTTAATTAATCGGAAGTTTAGTTTTAAAAGCCTATCGAACAAACTTCTGAAATGAAACCGCAAATTATACGGAAAAAAGAAAGAGTAATTAATAAGAAACAGATTTTTGTAATTTTCAACTTTTGATATTTTTATTTCAGGTAAAAATTGTCGTTCGGGCGGGTTAAAAAAATAAACTGTATTTTTTTTTGCTAACTCAATTGCATAATGATGTTTAGAAATGTGCATCTTTCCCCACTTTTGTGGAGATATAATTATAATTGTTTTATTTTTTAATTGAAACATTTATTTTAATATCCTTTTTACAAAATTTCCTATGGGTTTCAACGGTTTTAAAATAGGATAAGTATTATATAAAGATTGTTCTGTTTTAAAATCGGTATGTTCTCTGCGAGGTGCATTAATATAGTCTTCAAATTCTTTTTCGGAAAAGTCGAGTTTTTTTAAGACAAATTCTTTGTCTTCTTCGCACTGTTCTTTGTCATACATGGGCTGTGATAATTCTTCGAGTGCTTTTTCTTTTGTAATCTGCCCTGAGCAGATTAAGTTTGACAGGTGTGCTTTTCGTTTATCTACACCAAACTTATTCGGCAAAATATAACCTTGATAAAAGCGTGTAAATATAGATTCGTAATGTTTTCCTCCGTAATCTTTCCAATCTAAGTTTTCAATAATTTGTTTTTTTACTTCTGATTTATTGTATGGTATATAATTCAGCAAATCTACGGTTTGTATTTTTTTTACTTTTTTATAGTAATGCTTTTCTTTAAGGCTAAAAAAAGGAAAAGTTTTCAATGGTATTGTTCCATGTTTTTTGTGTATATCTTTAATATTAACATGGTCCCCTTTATTAAAAATCCAATGCTTTGGCAAGAGAGACTCTGTTACATAATTACTTCCGGAAAGTATATATTTTATTCCGTTATTTGCTGCAATCTTATATATAGTTCCACTTATTGCGTGGTCGGTAAGTGCTTCAATATCTATAACATTAGCCTTAAAATATGCAAGTTGTAAATCTTTAAATTCATTCCAATTAATAACATAAGTTTCGAGTTCAAAATCAAGTTTAGTTACAATATTTTCAATGTTTTTTACGGCAAGTTCTGAGTTCCAACCATTATCAAAATGCACGCATAAAACTCTTAAATTTTCTTGTTTTGCAATGTATGCCAAATATGTGCTGTCCACCCCACCGCTTACGCCCAAAATACAATCGTATTTTTTACCTTTTCCGTTTTCTTTAATTTTTGCAATATTCTCGTCAAATTTTTCCTTGCCTGCTTCTCCTGTAAAAATATGTTCTTTTTCAGATGCTAAGTATTCATAATAATAATTGCAAACACCGTTTTGGTCAAACGTTATATTTGGGTCGGCAATGTTGTCCATTACCGTTTTGGTGCATTGCCGGTAATTTTCAGGTATAAATTTAGGATTTACGTAGTGTTTCATTCAAAAAATTTTCTCAAAATTAAGAAATTTTCTTAAAAACAAGTTCTTTTAATTCTTGCGGGGAAGGATAATTTATTAAAACACCTCTGTTTGCACTTTTATAAACAAACAATGAGCCTGCCGAAACTGCTGATGCTCCGCCGTTTAATATTGCGTCTGTAAAATCCTCGACTTTGCTTGCTCCGCCGTTTGCAACAACAGGAATGTTCACATTTTCGCTTACTTTTTTTATTAAATCAATATCATAGCCTTTAAAAGTTCCTTCACGGTCGATTGATGTTATGATAATTTCGCCTGCTCCTTCATTTTCTGCAAATTTAACAAAATCAATAATTTTTTGCTTAACTTTATTTTTTCCGGAAGTTGTGTAACAAATATGTTTTCCGAACATGTCTTTTTTTACGTCAATTGAAACTACGGAACATTGATTGCCGTATATTTTTGCAATTTCGCCAATCAATTTAGGATTTGAAACGGCTGATGAATTTAAAATTACTTTTTCAACGCCGATTCCTATTATTCGTTTAACTTGTTCAAGATTTCGTATTCCGCCGCCGTAGCCCAGAGGCATAAAACATTCCGATGCTATTTCGTCAATTTTATTATAATCGGGTTCTTTTCCGAGTTTTGTGGCTTCAATATCTAAAAAAATCAGTTCGTCAACTTCTTTTTCGTTAAAAATTTTAACGGCATTTATCGGGTCGCCGATATAATTCGGTTTTTTAAATTTTACGGTTTTTACCAAACCTCCGTTTTGAAGCAGTAAAACCGGTATTACTCTTATTCTTTTCATTGTTAAAATTCTGTTAAAGCTTTCTCTGTTAAAAATTCTTTTATTTCTTCGTCCGAAGGTAAGTTTTTAGATAAAAAAGTAACAGGTTCGGAATAATCTATGTCGGCAAAATATGAAAGTTGTTGATGAAATAATTTAATATTAAAAGCATCTTCGAAAATGTTTTTTGCTTGATTTGTTATTTCTTTCAGTTGAATATTATTTTTCAATAAAAAATACATGTCTACATAATCTTTCCATTTTGCTCTGCCACCAAAAGCAAAAGCTTTCATTGCTCCTAAATCTAGTAATGACGGCATTGTAACAATATCCTTTAATTTTTGTTTGTGTTTAATTTTGAACGGAAAATTGAAAAAAGTAAATTTTACTCCGCTTATAATAATATGAAGTTGGTCATAAGCTTCGTGTAAAACAGTATATTTTAATTCAAGGTCTTCAAGTCTTTTTTTTATACTTTGCCTTTTAACATTTTTATCGGTAAACAAATCAAAATCAATTGACATTCTGTGTCCCAAGTATAAAGCAATTGCCGTGCCTCCCACAAGATAAAAATCTTTAGAAAAATTACTTACAACGGATAATAATTCAGACTGTTTGTTGCTTAATATCTCAGTGTGCATATTTGTCAAAATATAAGTTGAAAAAATTAGTTACTTGCGGAAAATAGTTAACCCGGGTTCTTTTTATTTGTTTATGAAATATTTTTGATACATGTTTAATACCCAGCAAGTTAAAAAGTTTTTTAACGGATTTTTCATCTCCGTAATTAAGAATAAATTCAACCAAAACATCGTGGCTTATATCCTGTTTTTTATCTTCGGGAATATACCAAAAAATTGATGAATTTTCTTTTATAAATTCTTTTATTTCGGGGCTGTTCATTTTTTTGATTTTTGAAAATAAAATTAGTAGTGGGCAGACTTTTACGATGTAAAATATTAAAACAAATTTAATAAACTTAACTAAAATTCAGAAATAAAATCAAGATAATTGTCTCGATTGATTAATTTAAAAGTGTAATTTTGATAATACCTTTGCCATTGCGGCGGAATTTTCACTTTCTTTTTTGTGTATTTTATTTCGTAAGCATCAAGTTTGCCGTCAATTTCTTCAATCCAATCTATTTCTTGTTGCGAATAGCTTCGCCAGAAATATGTATCTGCATATATTTTATTGTATGACAAATATTTAACACGTTCCGAAATTATATAATTTTCCCACAGTTGCCCGATATCGTTTCGCAAATCAATATCGTTAAAATTATTTATTACGGCATTGCGAACTCCGTTATCGGCAAAATAATAACGCGACATTTTGCTTATTTCTTTACGCTTATTGTTGCTGTATGCTTTTATTTCAAAAATTACAAATACTTTTTTTAATAAATCAATGTATCGCTCTACGGTGTTTTTGCTGATGCCTATTTTTCCGGCAATTTCGTTCAACGAAACTTCGCCCCCCACTTGAAAAGATAATAATTTCAGGATATTTAACAATTTATCTGAGTTTTTAATATTATCGAGTATTAAAATGTCTTTTAAAAGATATGAATTTATTAATTCGTAGAGATATTCTCTTTTTTCATCGTAACTATTGTAATGAAATATTTCGGGATAACTTCCGTACAGCAACCTTTCAGGCAATCGTTCGTGTGTTTCAAAATAATTTTCATATTCTGAAAGTTCGGCTTGTGCCATCGGGAAAATACGAATTGTTTTTTTTCTGCCTGTAAGCGGTTCGCCAAGTTTATTAGTCAAATCAAATGCCGATGAACCTGTTGCAATTATTTTCAGCTCCGGAATATTATCGTGCATTATTTTTAGAATATGCCCGATATTTTCAATGTTTTGAGCCTCATCTATTATGAAAATTTTGTTGTTGCCTATTATTTTTTTGTATTCGTCTATGGTTTTGTTTTGCAAGAGGCTTGTTGTTTTGTAATCATCGCCGTTAAGGAAAAGTGTGTTTTTTACTTTATTTCTTAATTTTGTCAGGATATAGGTTTTTCCTGTTCGTCTTGCTCCAAGCAAAACAATTACTTTGTTTGTGTGCGGATTAACGGGTTTTATTAATTCGTTGAGTATTTTACGGTTGTAATCACTTCTCATCATCGAATGATTTATTGACAAATTTAATGCAAATTTTATTAATATAAAAATTAATTCACATTAATTTTGTCAGGGTATTGACATAATTTATGTTAATTTTGTCAGTTGGTTGACATAATTTGCATTAATTTTGTCAACTGAGTTTATAAGAAGATCATTTTTAGAAAAAAAATTCGACAAAGTTTCGCAAAACTTGCATGCCGAATTTGTGACTTTTTTCCGGGTGAAATTGAACGCCGATAATATTTTCTTTTTTAAGACCTACGGTAAATTCATAGCCGTAATTTGTTGTTGCAATAATGTCTTTTTCGTTGTTTGCTTTAAGGTGATATGAATGCACAAAATAAAATCGCGGCGGAAGTTCGTGCAGGTTCTGAAAAAGTTTGCAATTTTCATTATAATTAATTTCGGCCCAGCCCATGTGCGGAATTTTATAATGTTCGGGAAGTTTAGATTTATCAAAAGCAACAGTTTCTGCATCAAACCAACCGAGACCTTGTTTTTGCCCTTCGGTGCTGCCTTTTGTAAAGAGTTGCACGCCGAGACAAATTCCGAGAATCGGTGTTTTTTCTTCGAGAACTTTTTTATTCAGGACATCAATTAGTTTGCTGTTTTCGAGTTGCTGCATACCGTAATCGAACGAGCCTACTCCGGGAAGTATTAATTTTTCTGCATTTTGAATATCCTCAACTTTATCTGATATTATTGATTTTACGCCGATTTTTTTCAGCATATTTTGTATTGAGCGGACATTGCCGGCTTTATAATCTATTATTGTTAGCATTAAATATAAAGGTTAGTAAGATTTTATCATAAATTTGACATATTTTTCTGTTTGTTAAAAAACGTATTTTAATAAAAACCTTTAAAGAATAACGGTGCTCAATTTCGTTTTAAATTGAAGCCGGTCTAAATTAACAAGGTATATGTTGTAATTATCATTAATTTTTTGCAGATTTACAATTGCTGTTCTGTCTTTTAAAAAATTGCATTTATTATTTAAATATTTATCAGATATTTATCTAAAAAAATATCAAAGCCACAAACGGTAATATTTTCTTTTATTTTGTAATCTTCGTTTTGAGTCGGTATAATAATATAATTTTGAGTCGTTTTTAATGTTTCTGTACTACAGATAAAACCTTTTGAAATTTTTGGATTTTCCGTAAATTTTATTTCAACGGAAGCAATCGGCTTAAGTCCTTTAACAAGCAGTAAATCAAGTTCTGCACCGGCGTGTGTTCTGTAAAAAAACAATTCTGTATCTTTATTTTTTTGAATTTTTATTTGGTTAATAATATAATTTTCCCAAGAATTTCCCACAAGTTGATTGCCTAGTAGCTGCTCGTAATCAGATATTTGCAGCAATCTGTGTAATAGTCCCGTATCTGAAATAAAAATTTTAGGGGTTTTAACAAGTCGTTTTTTTATGTTATAAAAATATGGTTGTAAACGATAAACGATATAAGAATTTTCGAGGAAATCAATATAATTTGCAACTGTTTTATTTGTTACTTTAAGAGAACTTGCAAGTGTATTGTAATTTATCAGATTCCCGGTTTGCCAAGCGAGCATTTGCCATAATCGTCTTACGGTAACGGGGTTTGCTTTCAATCCGAGCATAGGTAAATCTCGTTCTATATATGTTTTTATAAAATTATCTAACCAAATTTTTGCCGTGTCATTATTTTCAGATAAATATGCAAGCGGAAAACCGCCGTAAAAATGATGTTTCTTTAAATCGTATTTATCAGAAATTTCGCCGAAAGAAAACGGGTCGAGTTTAATATATCCGATTCTTCCTGCAAGTGTTTCGGAGCTTTGCTTTATCAGTTCGGGACTTGCAGAACCGAGAATTATAAATTTGCAGTTTTTTTTATTTTCATCAACAATTGAACGTATTAAAGGGAATAATTCCGGTTTGCGTTGTATTTCGTCAATTATTATACATTTATTTTTATTTTGCTCGAAATAAAATTGTGCGTTTTCTAATTTGTTATAATCTGTTATTTTTTCCAGATCAAGATAAACATAAGAATCAATATTTTTTGCGGCATAATATTTTACGAAAGTTGTTTTTCCGCATTGCCGAGGTCCGAGTATTGCGATAACCGGAAAAATTTTGCAATAATTTTTAACTTCATCCTCTATACTCCTTTTAATCTTCATAGATATTTTAGAATTTCAATTCAACATTTCCGCATAAAGGTAGTGATAAGTTTTGAAAACGCAATTTTAATTTAAAACCAAAAAAGATGCTGTGAAAAAGTTTTTGTTAAATCTTCAGATGTTTTGTATTGAACGGATATTGCCGGCTTTTGTAGTTGGTTATTGTTAGCATGATTAAAGATTCCATTGCGAAAAACCTTTTTTGGTTAATTTTTTGAATTTATCAATATCCGGTTTTAGAATTTCTTTTAATTCAGATATTTTTTTTTCAGACAATACAGGTTTCTTTATCTGATATTTCAAAAATATTTTAGAAAAAGTTCTTCCTGTATTTTTTGCTAATTTTGATGAGATTTTATTCAAAACCCTATAAGGGATACTGAATTTTACAATATGTGGAATGCTTTTATCTTCTGCAGTATTGCTTTTAAAATTAAAAACAGTGTCGTCTGTAAGTTTTTTTATGTTTAAAAAGTCAAATATTTTATTCAATTCTGATAATCTGTTTTCTTGTAGGTCTTCTAACGAAAGAAAATGAATTTGTTTTAAATCGAAATATTTCAAAACTTCAGATATTTGGAAATAATACATACTTGTTTTAATAAAATGATCAACACTTCTGCTGTATTTTATATCTTTCCAAGGGTCACAATGATATGCTTCTAATATGTGAGACTTGTATCTTTCTATAGGATTCCTTACAATGTAAATCATTTTTACATCCGGAATAGTTTTAGACAAACGTTCCAAAACATTTGCCGAATCTAAATGATGACATTTTGTATAACCTTGCGGCGAAGTTCCTATTACTTGCTTGTCTGTCTTAAAATGGTTCTTATACCAGTCTAATGATTTTTTGTTATAAACAGCATCGGAAAAATAATGAATTTCCTTAGGTTCGGACATACGAATATCTGGGTGTTTAGCTAAATAGTTGTGCAAACTGGTTGTGCCACACTTCATTGCACCAATTATCATAAGGTTAGGAAATTTCGGCTTCATTTATATTGTTTAAAATTGTTTTTTTTAATTTTAAAAATTGTTTTTCTTTTAAATATCCATAATAACGATTTTTAACTTTATACTCAACAAACATTGATTTTTCAAGAGATTTAATTTTTACAGCAGGGTTTCCGACTATTACACAATAGCCTTCAGGAAAAGATTTTGTTACGACAGAACCGGCACCGACAACTGTATGATCTCCTAAAACAGTACCGGGTAAAATTTTAGCTCCGCCACCAATCCAACAGTATTTACCTATAACAACCTTTTTCCTAATATGTTTTCTTGTGTCATGCAAATCGTGGTTTGCACTGACAATGTGGGTGTTAGGAGCTATTTGTGTGTAATCTCCTATAATAATACCTCCCCCCCCTTGAATGTAACACCCCCTCATTAGTCCGGGACAAGTATCAACACCAATAATTATTCTTTTGGCTCCGTTTACCTTGCTTGTATAATGGACAGGCCAATATACATCCTTATTGTTTCCAATATTTAATACTTTTTGGATAAACCACAGATTAAAATTTACACGGTTTTGATAATCCTTTGTTTTTCTAATAAATCCAAAATAAGGAAGCTTTGTTATAACAACAACAGGCAACCGAAAAGGCTTTTTTAAAAAGTATTTAATTTTTTCTAGTACTCCCATTTGCAAACTGATAAGAACGTATTAAGTAAATAATGTAAATTAAAGAATATGAAACAGAAAAGCCAATAAACATTGCAGGAAAAGAACTAAATACAATATACCCCAGAATCATACTTCCTCCCGTAAATATAAGAATAAAAATGTGCATAATAAGGTCTTCTTTTTGATGTCCCGCAATAATATACATATAAGATAAAGGGCTTACTGTAAAGCGAAAGAAGAACATTAAGCTTAAAATTCTTGAAAATTCTCCTGCTTCAGTCCAATTGTTTCCAAAAACAAAAGTAAATATTTCAGGTCCCCAAATAAAAATAACAGAAAAAGGCAAAATAGACATTAATAATAGCAGTTTAAGCGTTTTAGAAAAAATGGCTTTTGCATTTCCGAGTTTTTGATAATCATCACTTGCTTGTTGACGAAAAACTTCGGTTATTGATTGTGAAAGAAATGAAGAAGGTAAGCCTAACATTCTTCGACTGTAATTAAAACTGCCGACAACCGATAAATTTGCTAATCGAGAAAGAATAAATACAGGCAATTGATTTGTTAAAGTGCCTAGAAATCCAGTAGGAGCAGAAAAAAGAGGAAATTTCTTATGCTTTTTTAAAGTTTTTTTAAAAATGCTGTAATTAAAATTGTGTGTTTGTGTTTTGTATGAAAAATATAATTTCGCTAAAACCCCGGTTCCGATAATGTTTCCCAGAACTAAAGAATAAATTAAACCCTTATGATAACCCAGCAGACCAAATGTAAGCGACATAGAGACAACGGAAACTGCAATAATAATCCGAACCATCGACATTTTTTTATATTGCTTTGTTTTATTTAAAGAAGACATAAATAGTGTTGAAAATCCGGCCAAAATGATTTGAACAGGAGCCAAGTATAAAAGGTATTTTAATCCGGGACTTTTAAAAAATGTAATAATAAAATCGTTTAAGAAAAAAACTAAAATTAATACTAGAAAAGCAACAAAAAGGTTAATTCTCATTGCCGAAGAAATGATTTGCATTCTTTCTTCATCAGATTCCGAAATAATTACCGCTTGGCTTAATTGCAGAACAGCAAGAATCCCTGTTAAGGAGGTAATACTCATAAAAACTCCAAGTAAACCGTAGTCTTCAGGCAGGTATATACGAGACAGAATAGGAGCCATTAACAATGGAATAAATAGGGCAATGATGGTTCCTGATGCAAGTGTCGCAATGTTTTTTAAATAGACCGATTTTTTGAGGCGTAAAAAGATTGTATTTAATTTGTTTTTTAACATTTAGCTTTTAGCTTTGATTTGATTTAGCCGGCAAACCGATTGCTTCGACAAGCTCAGCAACCGTTTATGCATGGACAAGCTCAGCAAATAGATTATTAAAGCCGTAAAGTTAAAATTATCTTTATAACTATTAAAAAAAGATGCTTGTGTTGTTCTCGGTTTTATTTTATCTGCTCCTGATGTCCTGTTTTTTCTGTTCCTGTTCGTTTTATTTTGTTCTTTTAGAGACATTCAAAACTACAGCCATTTCTGTTGTTGAATTTTTTTTATTGGTTAATTATTGTGAAAATTTCTCTTAAAGACTTTCTGAAAAACCAGTGATTTATTTTTCTGTTTTCCCGGCAGTCCTTTTGAACCGCCTCTTGCCGGTATTATTGCTGTCATTATAAGATACTATTTTTTTGTATGTAATTCTCAACAGAGGATATAATCGTTTTTTTTATATTACCCCAACTCTCCGGTTTAAACATTTCCGGTGTTTCATTCGTTTCGGCATCTTCAAAATACAATAAACTTTTAAGAACAAGGAATTCTGAGCCGTCAGGATATTTTTCTTTATAAAAATTTAAAATTTCTGCCAGTTTATATTCTTTTAGTAAAAAAAACAAATCAATAAAGTCTTTTTTTGTTCCTCGCCCGGTTATTGCGGCAAGTTTCATTGCAGATATTTCTTTTTTACTTGCCAAGATTAATTCATTACTTATAATCTTATTATCAATCCAGTTATAATGATAATTTACGATGTCAACTTTGATTTTATCGATTATATAAATATTTATATTGTCAGATTTTTTTAATATTGTAACATCTCCGACTTTGTCTAATATTTTTGCTATTGTTAAACTATCAACTTTGATTTTACCAAATAAATCAATATCAACAGATTTTCTGTGTCCTATTTGCAGAGCAAGCGAAGTGCCGCCGGCAAGACGTAAATCAGAAAATTCAGGAACTTGCAATAATCTCTTTAAAAGTCCCAGTGTTTTGGTGTCAATTGTTTCATAGTGTAGCATAAGAAATCCTCTTTTGGTATTTTTGACAGAATTGAAATAAAGGAAATTGATTTTTTGTCAAGGTTTCGCAATTTTGTTGATATTTTAGCAATGTTTTTTATTCCGTAATAATTATAAATAATATTCCAATCGTTTATTAAACCATAATCTAATGTTCTTTCGACAATAAATTGTTTGTTTTTTTCAAAATCAAGTTTATTTCTATCCACATCCCAAAATAGGTGCTCTGAAAAACTTTCTATTTTTATTGTTTTTTGCATTATACTAAATCCTCCCAATTAATTAGTTCGTCTTCGTTAAAATCTCTGTTTATTTTTCTGCCGATAATATTATTCCATAACATTGGAGAAATTCCTGTTCCCGGTCTTTTAACCGTTATATTATTGTCGTTTAATATCTCTCCTTTTTTGATATTTTTTGATGCTACAATGCTTTTTCTTGCAATTGCTTTATTTTTTTCTTCCGAAGGGGATGTTTTTTTTATACCGTTGCCCATTGCTTTTTCAACATTTCGTATCGCAGAAACCATCGCTGTTAACTCGTCAGGTTCAAGACTCGCTTTATGGTCGGGACCTTCCATTGTTTTATCAAGCGTAAAGTGTTTTTCAATTACTGTTGCTCCCATGGCAGAAGCTGCAATCGGTATTTCGATACCGAGTGTATGGTCGGAATAACCGACATTTACTTTGAACGCATTTTTTATGGTAATCATTGCATTAAGATTAACGTCTTGCATTGGTGTTGGGTATTCTGTATTGCAATGCAAAACGGTTATATCGTCTCGTAAAGTTCCGGCTTTTTCAAGAACGCTTAAAGCATCTTCTATTTCACCTAAATTTGCCATTCCTGTGGACATGATTATTTTTTGCTGTTGTTGTCCTATTTTTCGCAAATACGGCAAGTTTGTAATTTCACCTGACGGAATTTTCCAAATGCCGATTCCCAATTCTTTTAATGTATAAATACTGTCTAAATCGAAAGCAGTTGATAAAAATTTTATTTCTCGTTTTTTACAATGTTTAATAAGTTCAATATGTGTTGCTTTATCAAGTTCTAATTTTTTAATCATATCAAACTGAGACTCTTTGTTATTTGTATTTTCTGTTTGATACTCGGCTTTAGGAGCAAGTTTGCTTACTGTCTGTTCAGCTTTAAATGTTTGAAACTTCACATAATCAACACCGGCATTTGCAGCTGCATCTATAAGTTTTTTTGCAGTTTCAATATCTCCGTTATGATTTACACCGGCTTCGGCTATAATAGTTATCATTTATTTAAATGTTAGTTTTTTTATTAAAAAATTAGTGTCGTTAAAGTTCGTGTTTTTTATAATTGACACCATTTTTTTTGCAGTATTACCCTTTCCGAATTTATATTTCATATTATTTATTTTTGAAGAAAAATTACTGCTTAAAGCTATTTCTATTCCTTTTTTTATAGAGTCAACAGAATAGTTTGTATCAATAATACTTTCGTGTTTTATACGACCTTGCTGTCTTATTCCGATATTTACGGTAGGCTTTCTGTAAAACGGAGCTTCAACAATTCCGCTTGAAGAGTTTCCGATAATAAATTCGGAATATTTCATTAAGTTATGAAAATTGTTTGCTCCCAAAGATTCTATATAATAATAATTGTCATTTTTTTTAACTTCTTCATTTATGATATTATTTATTTCTTCCCTTTCCGCATCAATATTTGGTGCAGTAATCATAATTTGTAAATTAAAACTATTTAGAGCTAAAAAAACATTTTTCATTTGTTGTTGTGTAGAAACATCAGATTCGAGTGTTACGGGATGATAGGTCATAAGAACAGTTGGGAGTTCTGAATTTAGTCCCAATTCGGCAAACAAATCATTTTTATTTTTCAATTGAATATTTTGCATATTATCGACTGTCAATGCTCCCGTATTATAAACTCTGTGTTTTTCTTCTCCCATTTTAATAATATTTTGGGCATATTCTTCACAGGCAACAAAATGTAAATGCGATGCTTTTGTAATCATGTGTCTTATTTGTTCATCAATTGCACCTTCTGACTTTTCACCACCGTGAAGATGAATTATTGGCTTACGAAATAATATTGAAGTTTGCACTATTGGCAAAAGCTCGTATCGGTCGCCGAGAATACATACAGCATCAAAAGAAAAATTATTGAAAATATTTGCAAGTTCAAAAGTTTCTATTCCGAGTGATTTTGTTAAAGAGTATGGGGTATCTTCATTTAACAAATAATCAAAGGTTTTTGTTATTTTAAAATTATTATTTTTGATTTCGTTTATTGTGCTCCCGTATTCTTTGGCAAGATGTGTACCTCCGACAAATAAAAAAACTTCGGTAGATGATTCGTTTTTTAATTCGGAAATTAACGGTTTTAATATTCCAAATTCTGCACGTGTAGTTGTAAATATTGCTGTTTTTTTCATTTGTTTGTTTCAAAAAACTTGTTTTATATCATTTGGCTTAAATAAAAAAGGCTTAACATTTTTGCAAGATAAAATTCTTAAAAATATACAATTTTTCTATTTCCTTTACGGAAAATACTAAATACTTGCTAAATTGTTGTTTGAAATCTAAAATTGCATTTTTATTTCTGTTTATATGTAAAATTATATATTATTGGAAATAAAGCAAGGTAATATTATGTTTTTTTTGAAAAATATAATGTGCTTCTTTGCCTGTTAAGTATGGTTTATTGAATGTGATTATAGTGATATTTTTTCGGATATTAAAAAGTCTATGATATTTATGTGTTTAACACCTTGATATGTTTGCACTTTATGTTTATCTGATGATATTACAAGTTTCGGAAAATTATCTTTAATTTTTAATAAATTTCCAAATTCACGGTCAATTACTTTTTTGTCCGACAAAATATATGTTACCTGAATGTATATTTTTTCATTATTTTTTTTACAAATAAAGTCTATTTCTCTGTCTTTATGTTTTCCGATTGTAATGTCATATCCAAGTCGCGAAATATGATTATATACAAGATTTTCATAAATTTTAGCTATATCTTGCAAACGAAAACCGATAATAGAGTTTCGTAAGCCTATATCTGTAAAGTAATATTTCTCGCCTGTTTCAAATATTTTTTTCCCGCCTATTTCTGAACGTTTTACTTTGTTTATCAAAAAAGCGTTTGTAAGAAAGTTCAAATAATTTAAGACTATATTGTTAGAAATATTTATTCTTTGTGATTTTAAAAAGTCGCTAATTTTTTTTGCTGATATTATATTTCCGGTATTTTCGGCAATATACTCGCTTAAATTTTGCAGAAATTCTACATTTCTTATTTTATTTCTTGCTACTACATCTTTTAAAAGTATTGTTTTGTATATATTGCTCAAATAGTCGAAGACAATTTCATCTTTTAACTCTAAATTTTTAAGATATGGTAAACCACCGAACGTAAGGTATTTATTAAAGCTGTTGTCTGAATTTTTAAGGTTTTGAAATTCTAAAAACTCAATGTAACTTAACGGAAAGATTTTAAATTCAATGTATCTTCCGCTTAAAAATGTAGCAAGTTCGCCCGAAAGTAGGTTTGCATTACTGCCCGAACAATATATATCGTATTTTCCTTCTGCTTGCAGGCTCCTGAGTGCTTTTTCAAAATTCTTTATATCTTGTATTTCGTCAATAAATATTGCTGTTTCTTTTGCAGGAATAATTTTTGATTGTATATATTCCATTAAATCAACGTAATCTATAATATTCCTAAATTCATATAGTTCTTTGTTTATATAAATTATATTTACATTTTTATTTGTTTCTTGTATTTCGTTTTTTATTTGATACAGAAAATAACTTTTGCCTACTCGACGCTGTCCGACTATAACTTTAATTATATCTTTATTACGATAAGGTTTTATTTTTTCAAGATATTTTTTTCGTTTTATATATTTTGGCATATATCAATTGGTTTTTCATTTAATTCTTGCGACAACAAAAATACAAAATGTTTTGAGTATAGTTAAATAAATACAACTAATTAATGTTTTTTTATATTTGTTACCCAATATACAGTAATGCATGCGGCTTGAAAAATATAATGTGCATCTTTGCTTGTCAGGTAGGGTTTATTTCATAATTATTTTATTTTCCTTGCCGGGCCTACCCGCATAAACTCCGCTTTGGGTTATGTTTTTTGTTACAACTGTGTTAATTCTGAAAATAATGTTAACAAATCAAATTTACTTTATTTTTTCTTTTGCAGGTATTCCAAAAACTGATGTATTTGCATTTATATCATTTACAACAACCGCACCTGCAGCAACTAAAACCATATGTCCTATATTTATCCCTGATATTAATTTTGAACCTAAAGCACATAAAGTGCCTTTCCCTACTTTAACATTTGCCCCAATCGTTACTCCTGCTGAGATAAGGCAATTATCTCCAATAGAAGATTCATGGTCTATTGTAGCTCCTGTTGCAATAATCACATTATTCCCAATTTTCACTTCTGAGTTTAATATTGCTCCTGCAAAAACAGTAATACCTTTATTTAACAATACAGATTTTGCAATAACAGCTTTCGGGTGAATTGCATTTATTATATTAAATCCTTTTGAATGAAATTTATTAAATATTGCTGTCCTTAGTTTATTATCTTTAAATCCTCCTATTCCAAGAGCAATATTTTTCATTCCTTTCTCATAATAAGAATAAAGAACACTATCATCACCTAATACCGGTAACCCGCAAAACTCTTTTTTATTATTTTGCTTTGATGTTACACCTAATATTTTATACTGTTTTGTTTCTAACAAAATATCAATTAAAATTTTAGCATGCCCACCATCACCTACAATTATTACTTTTTTCTTCATATATTCACTACAATCTTAGTTATTTAAGTTATATTAATATTATTTCGGGTTTTTGTTTCATTTTATTATTTCCCAATAACCAGATTTATCCGATCCTACTCGTTTAATTATTTTTAATTCTCTCAGTTTCTTTAAATCTCTTTTTATTGTTTCTCTGTTTACTTGATGTTTTTCTGCTAATTCTTTTTGTGTTATATGTTTTTTTGCCCCAATATCTTTTATTATGCGTTTTTGCCTACTATTTACAGGCACATTTACAGGCACATTTACAGGCACATTTTTATTTTCAGCAAAAACAGTTACCATAAAACCTGCTGAAATATTTCTAAATTCGGGTTCAGGTAAATCGGCATTTTTAAACTGTTCTATAATTCTTTGAATTCCGGAACCGTATTTTTCAATCAAACCTATATTTTTACAAAAATCTGCAATTGACTTATTTCGAGGCGTTGATTTATAATTGTTCGACAATAAATCTTCAACAGTAATATCATCAGGCAGTTTGCCCGGATTATAAAATTCTATGCGATTATCAAATATTTTTACAATACTGTCAGATGAAGCTCTGTAATCTCTGTGAATTATCATATTTATTACAATTTCTCTTATTGCTTCGAGAGGATATTGCCACCTTTGAGTATTTCTGGCTTGTTCTGTAATAATTATTTCTTTATTGATGTGTTTTTTTACAAAATCAATTACAAAATTAATTTGAAATAAAATATCTGATTTTGAGCGTAAGCTGTCTTTTATTATCGTATTTGTCTGAAAACGACCTAATTCAATAGTTGTTAGTACTGTGTCTCGTTCAGTAAACAGCAGATAAGCTGCATTTGTTAATTTTTCATTTCTTACTAAATCATTTTTTAACAAAAACGTCAGGGGATTATCGTTTGTTTGGTTTTCTGTTTGATTATATAAATTTATACTATTTTGAACTTTATCGAATGATATGTCTTCAATTTTAAACTCATTATTTGTATAATAATCCCAACTGGTATTAAATGAGCGTAAGTGCATATTTACCAATTCGGAAATTTCAATTAAATGGTTTGAATTTGATACTCGTTTATAATATTTGCCCTGAATTGCAACAGGTTTTACAGGATATTCCTGTATGAAAAAAATAACTATATTTTTATCATCTATTTTTATCTTATCAGCATCAGGAATAAGTGAAGGGCTTGTTTTACTTTTTATTTCATTAAGCCAATTTTGTATGCTTTCTTTTGCGAGTTCAACTCCCGCAATATTACTTTTGTCGGAAACTCCAAGAATCACCTTTCCGCCTTTGGAATTAGCAAAAGCTACAAGCGTCTCGATTACCTGCCTGTTAAAATTTAGTTTAAATTCAAGCTGTTCGTTTTCGCCTTGTGAAATGATATGTAAAAGTTCTTTTTTCGTCATACAATAACACTACTTGGTATATTTACAACTCTGTCTGCCAACCATTCTGCATTTTCGACATTTTCAGTTTGACAATTTTTAAACATTTCTAATCTATTTATTAATTCCCAAACAGGGCGAGTCATTACACCGTTTTCGTTTGTAAATTTAAGAAATTTATCCCTTTCCTCTCTATCTTTTAATAATATAAAATTAAGCCAATAATTTGATTTTGAATTTTTAGGCTCTGAAACAAACTGAATTTCAGTATTTTTAAAGAAATTTTTATAATTTTCTGCAAGTTGTCTTTTCTTTTCAATAAATTTTGGAAGTTGTTCCAATTGTGCAACTCCGAGTGCGGCATTTATATTTGGCAAACGATAGTTATATCCAATAAAATCATGCACATATTCCCATTTATGCGGAACTTTTGCTTGTGTTGTTAGGTGTTTTGCTTTTTGGGCTAATTCCGTATCATTAGTTAAAAGCATACCCCCTCCCCCTGTTGTTATTGTTTTATTTCCGTTAAAACTAAGTGTTCCGAATTTTCCGAAAGTTCCTGTATGTTGCCCTTTATAGAAACTTCCGAGACTTTCGGCAGCATCTTCAATTAAAGTAATGTGATAGCGGTCACAAATAAATTTAATTTCGTCAATTCGTGCCGGATGCCCGAATGTATGCATCGGAATACAGGCTTTTATAGTTTTATCCGTTTTCTTATTCCGGCAAAATCCAAAATCATCACGATAAGTGTTTTTTGATAAAAAATCTTCTAATTTTTGAGGCGATAATCCAAGTGTGTCTTTATCAACATCAATAAAAACAGGCTTTGCCCCTGTATATGAAATTGCATTTGCAGTGGCAATAAAAGTTAAGGGCTGAGTAATGACTTCATCATCTTGCTTTACATTTGATAAGATTAATGCAATGTGCAAAGCTGCCGTTCCGTTTACACAAGCAACAGTATGTTTTGCTCCTGTGTATTTTGCGATATTTTCTTCAAATAAATCAACAAATTTACCTACGCTCGAAACAAATGTGCTGTCGATACACTCGTTTAAGTATTGTTTTTCATTACCAATGAAACGTGGCTCATGTAAAGGTATAAATTCATTTGTTTTGTAGGTTTCCTTTACAAATTTGATGAATTTTTTATACATTGTAAATGTCGGTTTTATACTTTTTAAGATTTTCAGGTTTTGTAAACCAGTTCATTGTTTCTACCAAACCTTTTTCTATTGAATATTGAGGTGCAAAATCGGTTAATGATTTTATCAAAGTGTTATCTCCCCAAAGTCTGAAAACTTCTGATTTTTCCGGTCTTAATCTTTGTTCGTCAGTAATAAATTCAACATCTGATTTCATAATTTTTTTTATTAAATTCAGAGTGTCTTTCATTGAGATTTCAAAATTTGAAGCGATATTAACTTCTTTTCCGATTGTTTTATCGTTTTCTGCCAAAGCAATAAATCCCCTACAGGTATCTTTTACATAATTAAAATCTCTTGTAGGACTTAAATCTCCGAGTTTAATTTGTTTTTTACCGGTAGCAATTTGTGAAATTATTGTCGGTATAATTGCACGTGCCGATTGTCGAGGACCATAAGTATTGAAAGGGCGTGCAATAGTAACAGGCAATCCAAAGGCATTATAAAAACTCATAGCCATTGCATCTGCTCCAATTTTGCTTGCAGCATAAGGCGATTGTGCTTGTTTTGGGTGTTTTTTCATCAATAGGAACGTATTGTGCCGTTCCGTAAACCTCTGATGTTGATGTGTGTATTACTCTAACATTCCCGTTTTCTTTTGATGCTTGGCAAATGTTTAATGTTCCTTTTACATTTGTATCAACATAGGAATCCGGAGCAACATAAGAATATGGAATGGCAATAAGTGCAGCAAGATGATAAATAACATCTACATCTTTTGTTATTTCTTTGCAGAAGTGAGGGTCTCGAACATCACCCGAAATTACTTCAAGATTTTCATTTTTCGAAATATCTTCTAACCAGCCCCAGGTATTAAATGAATTATATTGAGATAAGGCTTTTACCTTATAACCATTTTTTAAAAGCATTTCGGTAAGGTGCGAACCGATAAAACCGTCAGCACCCGTTACTAATATGTTTTTTGAGAAAATACCCAATTCTAATATTTTATTTTCTTTAGCAAAAAGGTTAATATCTTTTTTGTTGATTCTTCAAGTGTCAACTCGTCTGTATTTACTATAATGTCCGGATGTTGCGGAATTTCAAACGGAGAACTTATACCCGTAAAGTTTTTTAATTCTCCTCTGCGAGCTTTGGCATAGAGACCTTTTGTATCTCTTTGTTCGCAAACTTCAATAGGCGTGCTTACGTAAACTTCTATCAGGTTTTCTTTTCCGATAATACTTTTTGCCATATTCCTGGATTCTTTTGTGGGGCTGATAAAGCAGTTTATGGCGATTACACCGCAATTTAAGAATAACTTTGTTACTTCTGCAATTCTTCGGATGTTTTCAACACGGTCGGTTTCGGTAAATGTTAAATTTTTATTTATTCCTGAACGGATATTATCTCCGTCAAGAATTTGGGTTAAATAACCTCGATTAAACAGTTCTTTTTCTATCGCAGCACCCAAGGTTGTTTTTCCTGAACCCGAGAGCCCGGTAAACCAAAGAACTTTTGCTTTTTGCTTTAAAAGGTGCTCTTTTTGTTCCTTATTTACTATTTGGTTAAATACCGTAAAAATATTATTTTCTTTCTTCATACTTTGTAAACCTGAGAGGATATTTAAACTTAGACCTGCAAAAATAAAAAAAAGTTTGAAACCGGAAAATGCGAGAGTTTTTTATATGCGGAATTTATGAATGACTCCAACCCTGTGCTTCAATTTTAATTTCCGTACCATCGCCGGCAATTAAATAATTCCCTTTTGATTGCTCAGTTATATGCCCGATAATTGTAATATCCGAATTTTTATCAATTTTATCAAAGTCGTTTTGGGAAATCGTAAATAAAAGTTCATAATCTTCGCCTCCGTTCATTGCAAAAACAGTAGCGGCAATTAAAAGTTCGTCTGCAAAAGTTTTTGTCTGATCGGCAACCGGTAATTTTTGGTCATATATTCTGCTTCCGCATTTTGATTGTTCAGAAATATGTAAGATTTCAGAAGATAAACCGTCGGAAATATCAATCATTGACGTAGGTTTTACATTCAAATTGCCTAAAAGTTCAATAATATCCTTTCGTGCTTCAGGCTTTAATTGTCTTTCAAGAATATAATCATGACCTTTCAGTTCCGGTTGAATTTCAGGATTACTTTTAAAAACTTCTTTTTCTCTTTGCAATAATTTTAAACCGGCATAAGCTCCTCCCAAATCACCTGAAACACAGATTAAATCATTCGGTTTTGCTCCGGTTCTGTAAACAATTTTTTCTTTTTCAGCCTCGCCTATTGCAGTAATGCTGATAACAAGCCCTGTAACCGAAGAACTTGTATCTCCTCCGATTAAATCAATACCGTAATTTTTACAAGCCAAATGTATTCCCGAATACAATTCATCAATAGCTTCCAGCGTAAAACGACTTGAAAATGCAACTGAAACAGTAATTTGTTTCGGCACGGCATTCATTGCATAAACATCCGACAAATTTACGACAACTGCCTTATATCCAAGATGTTTAAGTGGGACATAAGATAAATCAAAATGAACTCCTTCAATTAATAAATCGGTAGTTATTATTGTTTGCTTATTTTTATATTCCGTTACGGCGGCATCATCTCCTATTCCTATTATTGTAGAAGAATTATTTATTTTTATATCTTTGCTGAGTCGTTTTATCAAACCAAATTCACCAAGTTCCGAAATGCTTGTCATTATTGTTTAATTTAAATAAGTTGCAAAGATGAGAAAAAAAATAAAATCAACATATTTATTAGTTATTATTCTTTTCGGTTTATTAAGTTGTAATACAAAAGATGTAAACATCGGTGATATCAAAGACGTTAAACTAGGAGGAATAAATTCAGACAATATTTCTTTAAACATAACCGTTCCGATAAGTAATCCGAATAACTTTAAAATTAAGATTAAAAAGTATAATTTAACCTTAAAAATAAATAATCAAACTTTTAAACTTATTGAAAATAATAAAAACATAGTTATTTCAAGAAAATTTAACGGAACAATCTCTTTTCCGATTAAATTAAAAAGCGAAAAACTATTTAATTTAAAAACTGTCAAGACTCTATACCAACTTTTTTCATCAAAGAAAGCTGAAATTGAAATAATCGGTACAATAAAAATTAAAGTTATGTGTATTCCTAAAAAAATACAAATTAAAGAAAAAAGAACTGTTAACTTCTGATAATTTTCCGTTTTTTACTATTTTTGGAAATTCTTAAACCAAAGTTTAAAATGAAAACTATTACAATATTTATCATCATTTTTCAATTATCGTTCATTGTTTTTTCCCAGAAACAAACATTTAAAATTGAAGATTCTGGAATTACACCCTCATATAAAGTTGCAGGTAACGGAAATATTAACATCACACAAGATGCTAAAATATTACAAATAGTTAAAAGACACAAAGAGCTTAACAATAACAAGTTTCCGGGCTGGAGAGTTCAAATATATTTCGGCTCCGGGCAAAAAGCAATGGCGGAAGCCCAAAGTGCAAAAAAACATTTCTTAATAAGATACGGAAATAATTTAGGAGCATATATTGTTTATGATTCTCCCTTTTACAAAGTAAGAGTCGGTGATTTCAGAACAAAAGCCGAAGCATTAAATTTTAAAGATAAAATAAAATCAACATTCCATGAATCATGGATTGTTACCGACAGAATTAATTATCCTTTTGAATAATAATTGGTTATATTGTAAATACCGGTTAACGAATTTTAAAACAGCCATGAAAAAAACAATTTTCATCTTTATTTTATTAATTATTTCAACATCAAGCTTCTCTCAAATAGTAAATGTCGAAAAAAAGAGAAAACAAAAGAAGGGATTTCAGGCAACAATCGGTTTAAATTTTACTGTTAAAGAAACCGGAAGTCGCATACTTGAACTAAAGAATAATATTGATCTGCAATATTCAAACAAAGCTCACAATATTATCCTCCTTAATAATATTAAACTTTTAAGTGTTGATAAAGGTTCATTAATCAATAACGGATTCCAACACCTACGTTATAATTATACGATTAAAGACAGTAGTTTTTTAACCTTGGAGGTTTTTGGTCAATATCAATACAATGAACAAAAATTATTAAAAAAGAGAATAATAGCAGGGGGTGGACCCAGGTTCCGAATCGTTCAAAGCGAAAAAATAAGTTGGTATTTTGCACCTTTGGCTATGTATGAATTTGAACAGCTTTCTGATGATGATAATACTGAAATAAAATTATTCAGATTAGATTCTTATACAAATTTTCGATATTCAATAAGCAAATCAGTTTCATTTAATCTTATTACATATTATCAACCTGATTTCGGTAATTTTAATGACTTTAGAGTTTCCGGAGAAACAGGAATTCGTTTTCATATTAATAAATACCTATCCTATGGTGTTAATTATGCTTTCGATTATGATAGTCAACCGCCAACCGACATTCAAAATACATTTTGGTATTTCAAAAATACATTGATTTTAAAGTTATAAACTTCATCATTCTTCTTTCTTGTTTTTATCCCATAGTGTTTTATATTTGTAGATATTTTAAAATCTGACAGAAAAAGAGAAATGAGCGACACTTCCACAAAATACAATTCAATAGAAACAGAAAATAAATGGTATCAATATTGGCTTGATAATAAGCTGTTTAAATCAACTCCCGATGAGAGTGAACCTTTCACGATTGTAATTCCGCCCCCGAATGTAACAGGTGTTTTGCACATGGGACACATCATGAACAACACAATTCAGGACATTCTCATAAGGCGTGCACGTATGCAAGGCAAAAATGCTTGCTGGGTTCCCGGAACCGATCATGCTTCCATTGCAACCGAAGCAAAAGTTGTAAATAAACTTGCAGAAGAAGGTATCAGCAAAAATGACATTACCCGAGATGAATTTATGAAACACGCTTGGGAATGGACACACAAACACGGCGGAATCATTTTAGAACAGCTCAAAAAAATCGGTGCCTCTTGCGATTGGGACAGAACAAAATTCACTTTAGATGAAGACCTTTCCGAAAGCGTTATCAAAACCTTTATTGATTTATATGAAAAAGGGCTGATATATCGCGGAATAAGAATGGTAAACTGGGATCCGCAAGCACAAACTGCTGTTTCTGATGAAGAAGTTGAGTATAAAGATGAGCAATCAAAACTTTACTATGTAAAATACAAAATTATTGACAGTGATGAATATTTGACCATTGCAACCACACGTCCCGAAACAATTCTCGGCGACTCTGCAATATGTGTTCATCCTGATGACAACAGATACAAACATTTGAAAGGCAAAAAAATAATCGTTCCTCTGGTAAACCGTGAAGCTCCGATTATTTTTGATGATTATATCGATATTGAATTCGGAACGGGAGCATTAAAAGTGACTCCTGCACATGACGAAAACGATTATATGCTCGGGCAAAAACATAATTTGCAAGTTATTGACATTTTTAATCCTGACGGAACAATGAGCAAAGAAGCTCAATTGTATGAAAATATCGATCGTTTTGAAGTCAGAAAACTCATTGTAAAAGACCTTGAAAAATCAGGCAATTTTGTTAAATCCGAAAATTACACCAACCGTGTAGGATATTCGCAAAGAACACAGGTCGCTATTGAACCCAAACTTTCAATGCAATGGTTTTTGAAAATGGAAGAACTTGTAAAACCTGCCATTGAAAATGTAAATAACGGTAATATAAACTTCTCCCCGAAACGTTTTGTAAACACTTATAACCATTGGTTAGAAAATGTAAGAGATTGGAATATTTCTCGTCAGCTTTGGTGGGGACATCAAATTCCGGCTTATTATATTTCCGGAACTAACGATTTTGTAATTGCTGACAGTATTGAAAAAGCACTTGAACTTGCAAAAGAAAAAACAAACAATAACAAGCTAACAGTCAGCGACTTAAAGCAAGACGAAGATGTTCTTGATACTTGGTTCTCATCATGGCTTTGGCCTATTTCTGTTTTTGACGGTATTAGAAATCCGAATAACGAAGAAATAAACTATTATTATCCGACAAATGTTTTAGCGACCGGACATGATATTATCTTTTTCTGGGTAGCACGAATGATTTTTGCAGGATATGAGTTCAGAAATGAAAAGCCTTTCAAAGATGTATATTTCACAGGCATGGTACGTGACGAACAAAGACGAAAAATGTCAAAACAACTTGGAAATTCGCCCGACCCGATTAAATTAATTGAAAAATACGGAGCCGACGGTGTGCGTTTCGGAATGATGCTTTGCTCACCTGCCGGCGGTGATTTATTGTATAACGATAGTTTACCGGAACAAGGCAGAAATTTCTCCAATAAAATTTGGAATGCCTTCCGCTTAACGCAATCATGGGAAGTTGATGAAACAATTAAACAACCGAAACATTCAAAAGTTGCTTTGCAATGGTTCAATGAAAAATTTAATGAGCAAATTGCAAATCTTGATGAATTATATGATACATTTAAACTTTCGGAAGCATTAATGTTGGTTTATAAATTATTTCGAGATGAATTTTCGTCATGGCTTCTTGAAATTGTAAAACCGGATTATCAAAAACCGATTGACTCTAAAACTTACATTGAAATTAAAACTTATTTTGACAAACTTTTAAGAATTCTTCACCCTTTAATGCCTTTTATTACGGAAGAAATCTGGCATCAACTTGAAAATCGTAAAGACGGAGAAAGTATCATGCTTGCAGAAATGCCGAAGGCACAAAGTGTTAGTAAAGAAATAATTGCAGGTTTCGACTTTGCAAAAGATGTCATTACACAAATAAGAACAATCCGAAAAGAAAAAAACCTTTCATATAAAAATAAATTAAACTTATTGTATAAAGATGAAACCGAAAGTTTTAATAAAACATTTGAAAGTATTATCATAAGATTAAGCGGAATTGAGGAAATTTCGGAAACAAAAGAAAAGGTTGAAGGCGCATCTCATTTTGTTGTTAAAAAAACGGAATTTTTTGTTCCTCTCGGAAATTTAATTGATAAAGATGCCGAAATTAAAAAGCTTTCGGAAGAATTAAAATATGCAAAAGGTTTCCTTAACTCTGTTATGAAAAAATTAGGGAATGAACGTTTTGTAAATAATGCTCCGCCGGCTGTTATTGAAAAAGAAAATGTAAAAAAAGCAGATGCGGAAGCAAAGATTAAAGCTTTGGAAGAGCAGATTAAAAATTTAAGCTAACAAAACCCTAACATGAATAAAAATAACTATTGCGTAATCATGGCAGGTGGTGTCGGAAGTCGTTTTTGGCCTATAAGCAGAACTCAAAAACCGAAACAGTTTTTAGATATTCTCGGAACCGGAAAATCATTGTTACAACAAACCTATTCAAGATTTGTACGTGTTTGTCCTTCTGAAAATATTTATATTGTCACGAATGAAATTTACGCAAAACAAGTTGCAGAACAACTTCCGGAAATAAGTACAGACCAAATACTTGCTGAACCGGCAAGACGGAATACCGCACCTTGCATTGCTTATTCAAACTTAAAAATTAAATCTAAAAATCCGGATGCCAACATAGCTGTTGCACCCTCAGATCATTTAATTTTGGACGAAACAAAGTTTGTTGAAGTGATTGAAAAAAGCTTTGAGTTTGTTTCGCAAAATGAAAGTTTATTAACATTGGGCATCAACCCTACCCGACCTGAAACCGGCTACGGTTATATTCAAATTGACGACACAAAACCGGATAATTTCAACTTTATAAATAAAGTGAAAAGTTTCACTGAAAAACCCAACAGAGAAACAGCGGAAAAATTTCTTGAAAGCGGCGAATTTGTCTGGAATTCGGGTATTTTTATTTGGTCATTAAAAAGTATTAATAAAGCATTCGATAAATTCTTGCCCGATCTTGCAAAATTATTTTCAAATATTGACAGTGTTTCAAATATTAAAAAAGAATCAGAGTTTGTGAAAAATGCTTATGCAGAATGCGAAAATATTTCAATCGATAACGGCATTATGGAATATGCAGAAAATGTTTTTGTATATCCGACAAATTTCGGATGGTCAGATTTAGGAACATGGGATTCTCTTTATGAAAATTCCGATAAAGATAAAAATAATAATGCAAGCAATTTCAATAATGTTCTCACATACAATACAAAAAATACTCTTATAAATATCCCGAAAAATAAACTTGTGGTTGTTGACGGATTAGACGGTTATTTAATTGCAGAATCTGACAATATTCTACTGATTACAAAGCGAGATAATGAATCAAAAATCAGAGAATTTGTAAAGGATGTTGAAGAAAAGAAGGGAGAAGAATTTGTGTAGAATATTATGTTATTGCTTTTTCAAAATTAAAACTGCTGAACTTTTTATGTCGCTTATGTCAGGAATTAACAAAACAACGACTAAACAATCAAAAGCATTAATCGTGAAAACAAATAAACAAAATTCAAACAAATATGCCGGAGCAGGACTAATTACAGCAATTACAGCTTCACTGTGTTGCATTACACCTGTTTTAGCAATAATTTCCGGAACATCAGGAATTGCAGCAAGTTTCTCTTGGCTTGAACCGTTAAGACCATATTTAATAATATTTACAATTTTTGTTCTGGGTTTTGCTTGGTATCAAAAACTAAAACCTAAAAAAGAAATTGAATGCGATTGCGAAACAGATGAAAAACCTAAATTTGCTCAATCAAAAACATTTTTAGGTCTTGTTACATTTTTTGCTGTTATAATGCTTGCTTTTCCGTATTATTCTAATGTGTTTTATCCTTCTGATAAAAAGGAAGTTATTTTTATTGAAAAATCAAACATCCAAACAATTGAATTCAGTATTTCAGGAATGACCTGCAACAGTTGTAATAATCATATAAATTATGAAGTAAGCAAACTTAACGGAATAATAAATTCAAATGCTTCTTATGAAAAAGGAAATGCAATTATTGAGTTTGATAATTCAGAAACAAATATTACAGAAATTGAAGACGCAATTAATTCAACCGGATATTTAGTAACAGATAAAAAAAATTAACATGAAAATTATTACAAAATCAATTGTAACTTGCCCCGAATGCGGACATAAAAAAGAAGAAGAAATGCCGACAGATGCATGTCAGTTTTTTTATGAATGTGAAAACTGTAAAGCAGTCCTTAAACCAAAAGAAGGCGATTGCTGTGTATATTGCTCCTACGGCACCGAAAAATGTCCTCCGATGCAAAAAAGCAACAGCTCGTGTAAATGTTAATCAACTATTTAACAATTAAATTTAATGAAAATGAAAAAATCAATTTTAATTTTTGCAACTGTATTATTTATCTTTGCAGGAACGGTAACTGTTTTAACAAGTTGCGGAAACAATGAAGAAACAGAACAAATAAAAGAAAAAGAAGCTTGGGCTTGTCCGATGAAATGTGAAGGTAAAAAAACTTATGATAAAGCGGGGCAATGTCCTGTGTGCGGAATGAATTTGAAGGAAGAGCACGAACACAATCACTAAAAAAAGAAAGTTTGTCTATGGGCAAGCTTCTTTTTTTATTCTGTTATTCGTATGTCATTAAATTTATAAATGTTATTAAATTTGCATCTATGAATAAAAACATAGACAATAAGCTTAACTCTCGAAATATAAAACTGACTGCAATGCGGCAGTTGATCTTAGAAATACTTACCGAGCAAAAAACAGCAATAAGTTTACCTGAACTTGAAGAAAAGTTTACTTATGCAGACAAATCAACATTATACAGAACCTTAAAAACCTTCCAAGACAACAAACTGATACACAGCATAGATGATGGCTCGGGAGCAATACGCTATGCAGTTTGTGATGATACTTGCGAGTGTAACCCGGAAGATTTACACCTTCATTTTTACTGTACTTCATGCAAACAGACTTTTTGCTTTACCGAAATTCCGGTTCCTATTATAAATTTGCCCTCCGACTTTTCTCTTGAAAGTGTTAACTTTGTTGTAAAAGGCATATGCCCGGAGTGCAAAAAAGAAAAAAATGAATAAACTTTGCAACCGAGTTGCATCAAATTTTATTTATATTTGCACCGATGGTTGAAAAAAAGAATAATATAAAATTATTTTTAACTTGGATTCTCGGAATTTTTGTTTTAGCACATGCCGTAATTCCGCACGATCATCATTATGCTGAAAACACGGAAATATCTGAACATGCAAAACATGAAAACGACTCACACAATAAACAGTCTGTACATTGTTTTGCAGTTAACTTTTTTATTTTACAAAAAACTGAAACTTCAACCGATAAAAGTGTTGTGGCAAAAACATTTCTTGTATATAAGAATATTTTCAGCCCGAAAAACTTTTTCTATAAAGGTCCGTTAATACAAGCAACATTTTTTCCTGATAAAAATTTCAGATTAACTGAATTTATCTTTTCGGAAATTAATCCGACAAGGGGCTCTCCTGTTGTTTAATTCTCTTTTTTTATTTCCCTAAAGTCAAAAAGGCTTTATGTGAAACTTATCAACCAAGTTTAATTTTTAAATAGTTTTTTCGAATAGTTTAAATCCTGTTCAAAAGAAACCTATTTATTTATTTGAAAATCTCGTAATAAAATAATATGATTAACAAAATAATATCTTTTTCAATAAAGAACAAAGCACTTATTTGGCTGATGACAATCGGCCTTATTATAGGCGGAATATACTCGGCAACAAAAGTACCGCTTGATGCCGTTCCTGACATTACAAACAATCAAGTATTGGTAATTACGACAGCACCTAATCTCGGAACGCAAGATATTGAGCAATTCGTAACTTACCAAGTGGAACTTGCTATGGCAAACCTACCCGATGTAACGGAAATTCGCAGTGTTTCACGTTTCGGACTTTCAGTTGTAACCATAGTTTTTAAAGATAAAGCCGGCACATATTTACCACGCCAATTAGTTGCCGAGGCTCTTTCAGAAGTAAAAGAAAAAATTCCGGAGGGTTTCGGTGAACCGTTTATGGCTCCCATAAGTACAGGATTAGGGGAAATTTATCAATACACTTTGGAAGTTGCAGACGGATACGAAAGTAAATATGATGACATGGAACTTCGCACAATTCAAGAATGGATTGTAAAACGACAAATGGCAATGTTGCCGGGTGTTGTTGAAGTAAATTCTTTCGGCGGGCACGGAAAACAGTATGAAGTTTCGATTAATCCGGATAAACTTCGCAGTATGAACCTGACGATTTCGGATGTTTTTGAAGCTCTCGAAAAAAACAATCAAAATGTAGGCGGTGCATATATAGAAAAAAATCACCAGGCAAATTTTATTCGCGGAGAGGGTTTAATGAGGTCTATTGATGATATTAAAAACACGGCAGTTGCAAGTATTAACGGGCAACCGGTTTTTATCCGCGATGTTGCGGAAGTTAAATTCGGAAGTTTTCTTCGCTACGGTGCTTTTACGAAAAACGGAAAAGGCGAAGCCGTAGGCGGTATTGTTATGATGCTTAAAGGCGAAAATTCTAACGATGTTATAAAAAACGTTAAAGAACGTATTGCCCTGATTCAAAAATCATTACCGGAAGGCGTAACCATAAAACCCTTTCTTGACAGAAGCAAATTAATAAAAAGCACAACATCTACGGTTGCTGAAAATCTTGGAATAGGAGCTTTAATAGTTATTTTTATTCTGGTCATTTTTCTCGGAAATTTAAGGGGCGGATTAATTGTTGCTTCAACCATTCCTTTGGCTTTGCTTTTTGCATTTATTATGATGAAAATTTTCGGCGTTTGGGCAAATCTTATGAGTTTGGGTGCTCTTGATTTTGGAATTTTAATTGACGGTGCGGTAATTATTATAGAAAGTATGATTTATTATCTGCATCGAAAAAAATATATCGGAACTAAAATAACACAACAAAAGCGTGATGAATTAGCATATAAATCCGGAAGTAAAATGATGAATTCAGCATTTTTCGGACAGCTGATTATTTTAATTGTTTTTATTCCGGTTCTGGCACTTCAAGGCATTGAAGGTAAAATGTTTATCCCAATGGCAATGACCTTCGGATTTGCGGTTGTCGGTGTAGCCGTACTTTCTCTTACTTATATTCCGATGATGGCTGCAACATTCCTTAATCCGCCGAAAACCGATAAAAAAACTTGGGGCGACAGGGTAATCGGTAAAATTGAGAATATTTATAAATCGGTTATTGACCGAATTTTAAGAAAAGGGAAGTTGATAATAATCGGTGCAATAATTTTATTGGTTTCGGGCGGGTTTCTATTCTCTCGAATGGGTGCTGAATTTATGCCGAAATTAGACGAAGGAGATTTTGCTTTTCAGGCAATTTTAAAACCCGGAACATCTCTTACGGAGGTTATTAAAACATCAACGCGTCTAGAACAAATTGTAATGGAAAACTTCCCCAATGAAGTGGCATCAATCCAAAGCAGAATTGGAGTTGCCGATTTACCCACGGATCCGATGCCGATAGATATTGCCGATATTTTCGTTATTCTTAAACCCAAAAGTGAGTGGAAAAAAGTAAAATCAAAAAAAGAATTAGTCGAAAAAGTAAAAGAAAAAGTAAGTGTTTTGCCGGGTATTAATTTTGAATTTACCCAACCCATTGAAATGCGTTTTAATGAACTTCTTACAGGTATACGTGAAGATGTGGCTGTTAAACTTTACGGCGATGATTTGAATGTTTTGGCTGATAAAGCTGAAGAAATTGTAGGCTTAATTTCCGGAATTGACGGTATTGCAGGCGTAAAAGCCGAAGCAACAAGAGGTCTGCCGCAAATAACCGTTAAATATAATCGAAATGAATTGGCAAAATACGGTTTAAATATCAATGAACTAAATACAATAATTGAAACCGCTTTCAGCGGAAGCATTGCCGGAAGCATTTACGAAGGCGAAAGAATGTTCGATTTGGTTGTAAGATTAGATGAAAGCCACAGGAAAAACATTGACGATATCAGAGATTTATACGTTAGTTTGCCCGACGGCAATCAAATACCCGTTAAAACGGTTGCAGATGTCAGTTATCAGCCCGGACCGATGCAAATCAGTCGAGATAATACCAACCGAAGAACTTATGTCGGAATTAATGTTGAAGGCAGAGACATAAAATCGCTTGTAGAAGAAATTCAACAAACATTAGATAAAAAATTGGAACTTCCCGACGGCTATTATATTCGTTACGGAGGAGCTTTTGAAAACCTTGAAAGAGCAACAAAACGCTTATCTTTGGTTGTTCCGCTTGCACTTGCCTTAATTTTTATGTTGGTATTTTTTGCCGTTAAATCGTTCAAACAAACTATGATGATTTATGTTGCAATTCCGTTTGCAGCTGTGGGAGGTGTTTTTTCATTATACCTTCGCGGAATGCCTTTAAGTATTTCTGCCGGCGTAGGATTTATTGTTTTGTTCGGTGTAGCGGTGCTCAACGGTTTGGTCTTAATCAGCGGTTTTAATGAAATGAAATCGGAAGGAAGGTTCAGCTTATCGGAAATTATTAAAAAAGGTTCCGTAAGACGTATCCGACCGATTTTACTTACGGCATCAACTGATATTCTCGGATTTTTACCTATGGCTGTTTCGGCATCGGCAGGTGCGGAAGTTCAGCGTCCTTTGGCAACGGTTGTTATCGGCGGTATGTTAACATCAACATTGCTGACTTTAATTGTTTTGCCTATTTTATATAAATGGGTTGAAGAAGGTAAAAAAATAAGACTCCCTAAAATAAAACCTGCGGCGATTATGCTTATTTTATTCTTTACGGGAATAAGTTTTTCAGGAAACTTAAAAGCTCAAAAGGTTGTTACTCTGAAAGATGCAGTTGAAAGAGCAAAAGAAAATTATCCTTCTCTTAAAACCGCTGAATTAGAAATCGACAAACAAAACGCACTTAAAAAAACAGCATACGATTTTGGAAATACTTCAATTTATACGGGAAAAGAAGAGTTCGGAAACGGTGCCGTCGGTATTCAAAATCAAATCGGCATAACACAATCGGACATAGATATTTTCGGAATTTCGGCAAAAAATAAATTGATAAAAGCAAAAATTAATAATGCAGAAAAAGCAGAAAAACTTACAAAATTCTCATTGGAGAAACAGGTTAATTTTGCTTGGTATGAAGCAGTTTATTTTAAGAATGAATTGAAATTGTTCCGGCAATTAGACAGTTTATATGCCGATTTTATGAAAGCTGCCGAATTAAGATATAAAACAGGGCAAAGCTCTAAAATTGAATTTTTATCGGCTTCGGCAAAATTTAAAGAACTGCAAATTAAAATTCAAACGGCGGAGAGCAATTATAAAACATCATTGCAAAAACTGAATAAATATTTAATGTTTGAAGATGAATTTGAAATTGCCGAAGAAAGTTTTGATACCGATTTATTTAATTCCGCACAAGCGGAAGACAGTATTTATCTGAAACCTGTTTTTGATTATTTCTCATCTTCCGTTAATGTTGCAAAAAACGAATGGAAAAAAGAAAAAACAGGTTATTTGCCGAAAATAAATCTCGGATATTTAAAACAATCCGTTGACGGTGTTTCCGGATTTTCAGGCTGGGAAGCCGGGATTTCAATGCCTTTAATATTTCTTTCAAAATCGGGAACCGTAAAAGCTTCTGAACTTAACTATAAAATTGCCGAACAAAATTTTAAACAAAAAAGTTTGGAATTGAATACAAAATATACCGTTTTGATAAACAGATATAAAGTATTAAAAAAACTTATCGAATATTATCAAATTGAAGCAATTCCCTTGGCGGAAGAACAAATTAAGGCATCCGGTATTGCCTATAAATCCGGAAGTATTGACTATCTGCAATTTATTCAAAGCATTGAAACTGCGGTAAACACAAAGCAAGAGTTTCTATTGCGACAAACAGAATATTTCAAATTATCGGCTATGTTAAAATACCCGACAGAATAAAACAATTAAAACAAATAAAATAATTGTAAAAATATATAAAAATGAAAACAAAAATAATAATAAGTATAGCTGTGTTTCTTTCAGTATTCACTTTAATATCTTGTAATTCAGGCAATAATGTAGGTGTTGAAAAATCGGAAGAACACGAAGAACACGGACAGGAAGGTGTTGTATTTCTGAATGAAAAACAACAGGAAGCATTAAATTTAAAACTCGGAGGTTTTGAAATGAGAAATCTCACGACAGTCGTTAAAACCAACGGACAATTAGCCGTTTCACCTTCCGATATTGCCGAAGTTACGGCAGTTATAGGAGGTAATGTAAAATACATCAGAGTTTTTGAAGGCGATAAAATAAGACGAGGACAGGTTTTGGCAGTTCTGGAACATCCTGACTATATTACATTGCAGGAGGACTTTGCCGAAAAAGCAAATAACTTAAAATTTGCCGAACAAGAGTATTTACGACAAAAGGAGTTATTTGAAAACAATGTGGGAGCAGGGAAAGATTTTCAAAAAGCAAAATCCGAATACAATACGGCAAAAGCAAAATATGCAGGACTGAAAGCGCGATTACGTTTACTTAATATTTCTCCGGAAAGGGTTTTGGAGGGTAAAATAACGAGCACCATAAATATTGTTTCGCCGATAAACGGCTATGTAAATGAAATTTATATAAAAAGAGGAACTTATGCAGATGCAGCAACAAAACTTTTTGAAGTAACAAACAACAATGCAATTCACGCCGATTTTATTATTTATGAAAAAGATGTTCATCTTGTTAAAAAAGGACAAACGGTGCATTTTACCGTTTCAAACAAACCGGAAAAGGAATACACGGCAACGGTTTTTGCAATAGGAAAAGAATTTAATCCGGATATCCGAGCCGTAAATATTCATACAAAAATTAACGAAGATGTTAATGGGTTGATACCCGGAATGTATATATCCGGTCATTTACATACCGACAAACGTATGACAAAAACACTTCCGAATGATGCAATAGTTTCCGAAGGAACAAAATCATATATTTTTATTTTAGATGAAACCGTAAAACCCGAACATCACGAACACGGAGAAGAGGGTGAAGAACACGAAGAACCAGAAAATGTAAAAGCATTTAAACAAGTTGAAGTTATTATCGGACAAACAGATGACGGATACAGCGAAGTGAAATTGATTGAAGAATTACCGGAAAATGTTAAAATTGTCCTGAACGCAGCCTACTATTTATTGGCAGATATGAAAAAAGAAGAAAATGAACACAAACATTAAAATCAAAAATCATGAAAGAAATTAAAGCTTTTATAAGACCCGACAAAGTAAATAAAATAGTTGAACAATTAAAAGCAAGCGGTTTTGAAAACATTACAATCTCGGAAGCAGAAGGAACAGGAAGGTTCCGGTCAGAAAACGCCTTTGTATCTCAAAAATTCTTAATTACCGACAGCAAAATTGCTAAACTTGAATTAGTTGCAAAAGATGAAAACGTTGATAAAATTATAGAAATAATTTCCGAAAACGGCAAAACAATAAATCCGGGTGACGGATTGATATATGTTGCATGTGTTGAAAAAGCATACCGCGTAAAAACCGGTAAAGAAAACGGTTATAAATAAAATATTATCTGAAAAATGCTTGCGGTTTAAAATACCGCAACGCATTTCCGGAAACTACTGATACTAAATCCGAAAAAATGAAAAAATACAAATTAAAAAACATGGATTGTGCTTCTTGTGCTGCAAAAATTGAAGACGGGCTGGCAAAACTTGAAGAAGTTAAGTTTGTAAATGTTAATTTTATGGCAAGTTCAATTACTTTGGACACAGAAGATTTTGAGAAAGTAAAGCAAAAAATAAAAGATTTAGAACCGGGTGTTGATATTGTTGAAGAAAACTCTGAAAAAGAGGAAGAAAGCAGAAGCCTCTTTGCTGAGAATAAAAGCACTATAATAACAGCATCAATAGGTATTCTGCTTGTTATTGTCGGAAGTATTTATCAAGACTTTTTGCATAATACCCCATATAGTTTTGCCGAATATCTGCTTTTTGTAACGGCATACTTAATTGTGGGTTGGAAAGTAATTTCTCTCGCAGTAAAGAATATTATAAAAGGGCAAGTTTTTAACGAACATTTTTTAATGACAATAGCAACAATCGGAGCTTTTGCCATTGACGAAATGCCCGAAGCCGTTGCCGTAATGCTGTTCTATATAATCGGCGAACTGTTTCAAGATATTGCTTTAAACCGTTCTCGAAGATCCGTAAAAGCACTTTTGGAAATAAAACCTGAATATGCAAATCTGAAAATCGAAGATAATGTAACAGAAGTTCCTCCGGAAGACGTAAAACCGGGCGATATAATTATTGTAAAGCCGGGCGAAAAAGTTCCTTTAGACGGTATTGTTACAGAAGGCGAATCATTTGTTGATACTTCTGCACTTACAGGCGAAAGTGTTCCGCGAAAAATCAATAAAAATGATACAATCTTATCCGGAATGATAAATCAATCGGGTTTGTTAACCGTAAAAGTTACAAAACCCTTCGAAGAATCTTCGGTTTCCAAAATTTTGGAAATGGTTGAAAACGCAACTTCCAAAAAAGCAAAAACCGAAAAATTTATAACAACTTTTGCAA
Organism: Bacteroidales bacterium; assembly: GCA_021648725.1. Taxonomy (NCBI): domain Bacteria; kingdom Pseudomonadati; phylum Bacteroidota; class Bacteroidia; order Bacteroidales; species Bacteroidales bacterium. The sequence continues at coordinate 39,974 of JAKISF010000007.1, forward strand.
AATATTACACACCTTTTGTTGTTTTCGGAGCATTATTGATTGCTGTTATTCCGCCGTTATTAATCAGCGGTGCAACTTTTGAAGATTGGATTTACAGAGCATTGGTAGTTTTGGTTATTTCATGCCCTTGTGCGTTAGTTATCAGCATACCGCTGGGCTACTTCGGCGGAATAGGCAGAGCATCTCGCAGAGGTATTTTGGTTAAGGGTTCTAATTTTTTGGATGCTCTTACACAGGTTAACACTGTTGTTTTTGATAAAACAGGTACACTGACCAAAGGAGAATTTAAAATTTCAGAAATCATTACGGCAAACAATTTTGATAAAGAAACTGTTTTGAAATATGCGGCTTATGCCGAATACAATTCTAATCATCCCATAGCAAAATCAGTTCTTGAAGCTTATGAACCCGAAATTGACAACACAAAAATAAGTGAAGTTGATGAAATTTCCGGGCACGGCATAAAAGCAATTGTTGACGGGAAGGAAATATTTGCAGGCAATGACAAACTTCTTCATAAAGAGAACATTAAGCATGACAAATGCAATGTGGCCGGAACGGTTGTGCATATTGTAATCGATAAAAAATATGCCGGTTATATTATTATTTCAGACACTTTAAAAGAAGATGCCGAAGAAGCAATTAACAAACTTCATAAAAAAGGAATAAAAACGGTAATGCTTACCGGCGATAATAAATATGCCGCAAAAGTATATGCCGAAAAATTAGGCATAAAAGAATATTATTACGAACTGCTTCCGGAAGGAAAAGTTGAACATATAGAGAAATTACTTAATAAAAACGGGAAAGTTGCTTTTGTCGGTGACGGAATAAACGATGCTCCGGTATTGGCACGTGCCGATATAGGAATTGCAATGGGAGCACTCGGTTCAGATGCCGCAATTGAAACTGCCGATGTTGTTTTAATGACCGACTCGCCTTCAAAAGTAGCCGAAGCAACAGAAGTCGCAAAGAAAACAAGACGAATTGTTTGGCAAAACATCATTTTTGCTCTCGGAGTGAAAGGTGTATTTATCGTTTTGGGTATTTTTGGTATTGCTTCAATGTGGGAAGCCGTTTTCGGAGATATGGGCGTTGCCTTAATTGCAATTTTTAATGCAATGAGAATTATGAAAGGAAAGTAGATATTGTACAAAGTTTCTTCTTTTAGCCATCAGATGAGTCCGGTAACAAAAATATTCATCCGGTGTTTTTTAAGCGTCAATATTCAATAAAATGATATTTGTTGTTTGAAAAACTTACTTTTATTGCTTTGTGATTTTTTTTAAAAAGCGTATAAGCTGTTTCTATTTCTTCCCAAAAATTAACAATATCTTCAGGTTTCATGTCAGAATAAACTTCTTTTGACTTTTCTTCTTTTAGTTTATCGGTAAATCTGAACGGAAAAATATGTATTTTCGGATAACCGTATTTATTTGTATCATGAAATTTCGAAGACAGAAATATAGGTAAGAAATTCTTACTTTCAAAAGAAATACAACCGGCAGTTACACAATTTCCGTGAACACATATTGCACTTCCGGGATTATAATTCCCTGAAAACTTCCGTGTTCTGTTTCTGTCAATCGGTAAAGGATATTCCAAACATAGTTTAAAGCTTGAGCCGTATTGCACGGTTCCGTAATCATCAAGTTCAGAATTATTTAATTTTATCCACATAAAACCATTAGAGCTTCCGTAAAGTATTTTGCAAGTATAAAAACCTTCGGGTGTTTTTCCGTCTCCTTGTTTTAATTTTGTTCCGGGCTCATTATCAACAGCACAAATAGGTAAAGTTGCCAACAAACTCAAAGTGTCCGACCTTTTATCGGAAACCCAAATTTCAAACTCTTCTTCAAGTTTAAATGTTCTGAATAAAACATATTTAGGAGGATATCTTACACCGATATCTTCACACCTTTTTTTATACGAACGCCCTATTAACTCTTTCAGTCGTTTTTCAATAAAAGCTGCCGATCGCTCATTTGTGCCGGTTTTTATGTCAGGAACTGAGTCAATTTCAAAAGATGTAAACTTTACAATCTCGGGAGCATCTTTTTTAACATAAATTGAATCTGCTTTTTTAACTGAATTATTTTGAGAATCAGTTGAGCAAGACAATAATATTATAAACAGGAAAAATAAACTAAATGTTTTCATAAAAAAAGGTTTATAAACATAACGAATATAAACCTTTTTTAATATTTAAACTATTTTTTTTAGAAGCCGTATATTTCGGTCAACTTTTGTCCCAAACTCGGGCCTCTTAAATCAACAGCAATGATAACACCTTCGGGGTCTAATAAAAAGTTGGAAGGGATGCTTCTTACTCCGTATTTTGCAGCGGGTACAGATTGCCAATATTGTAAATCGCTTACATGTGTCCAATCTCCCAAGCCGTCTTTCTCAATTGCTTTTACCCAATCTTCTTTTTTTTGATCAAGAGAAACTTGGTAAATTGTAAAGCCTTTGCTTTTATATTTGTTATAGTTTTTCAAAACAGTAGGATTTTCTGCTCTGCAGGGTCTGCACCAAGCTGCCCAAAAATCAAGTAAAACATAATTTCCTCTTAAAGAGGTTAGTGTTATTGTTTTTCCTTCCGGTGTAGGTTGAGATATTTCGGGTGCAGTAGTCCCTACTTTCGGTTTTCCTTTAACCGGGGGGTTGTTTTCTAACAACATTACCAAACCGTTTACAAAGTCAGATTCAGGGTATAATGCCGAAAGGCTTTCGCTTACTTTTACAAAATAATCACGGTCATTTTCTAAAGTGAAAATTTGTTGTCTCGGACCTATTGATTGATATAATGCCATTATTACCGCAGGCGATTCTATATTTTTATCAATAAAATCTTTTGCATAAGTTTTGTGTTCTTCCAGCAATTTAGTATATTGTTCACCAATAGACTTTTGCAAAGAATCAATATTTGCATTCCCTTTATTTTCGATATATAATTTATTTAATGAATCTATTTTTTCGAATGTAACATCCAAATGGTCGTACATTTCCTTCAACAAAACAGAGTGTTCAGATCCTGAAACAGAATACTTTGATCGATAGGTATTTGCATCTGAATTAATTTCAATAATATCTAAAGAATCTGCGATAAATAATATGTATGAAGGCTCATCTTGTAATTGCAAACTGAATAACTCAGGAGACGAAGTAGAATTTTGAAAGCTAAATTCACCTTTTTCGTTTAAAAGTACGGTATCCAACTTAATAGTAGCCTCAGATGTAAATTTATTTAATATTAACTTTTTTCCGGTTGCATTTTTTATTATACCGGAAACTTTAAAGCCTTCGGAAACGGTTCCTTTACAGGAGAATAAAACTACTGCAGGTAAAAGTAATAAGATAATCTTTTTCATGTTTCTTTTATTTATATTTATATTTTTTGCAAAATTAGAAATAAATACGAATGAAAAAAACATATCTAAATTTATTCATATTTTTGATTTTTCAATTTGCTTTTCCGGTTCAATACGCCTTATTTTAAAGTTTAAATATGCAATTAAAACCGTCATCAGCGGACTTATTAAATTAAAAAACGCATACGGGATGTAATCAACCGTTGCTACTCCGAGAACTTTTGCTTGTGTTGCTCCGCCGGTATTCCAGGGTATTAAAACCGATGTTACTGTTCCTGCATCTTCCAATGTTCTGCTCAGAACTTCCGGCTTTAAGCCCTTTTCTTTAAAAGCTTTATTATACATTCTTCCGGGAACAACAATTGAAATATATTGGTCAGATGCTGTTGCATTAAAAAAGATACACGTGGCTGCTGTTGAGGCAATTAACGAACCGGAAGATTTAACCCTTTTCATTACGGACATTGTAATTTTCTTTAACATTCCGCTTGATTCCATAACCCCTCCGAATACCATTGCCGAAAGAATTAACCAAATGGTATTAAGCATTCCTGCCATTCCGCTTGTGCCGAATAAATCGTTGATATTTTCATTTACTGTATTAATTTCAATATCGCCGTACATAGCCTGCATTACACTTATATAAGATGCTTCGGCATAATTATCCGTAACCCCCGAAATTTGCATTACTATGTCGCTTTGAAAAATAACACCGAACAGACCTCCTGCAAGTGTTCCGAGCAACATAGAAGGTATCGGTTTAACTTTTTTAATAATAATAAAAATTAAAAATGCAGGAACAATAAACAGCCAAGGTGTTACATTAAAAGTTGAAGCAATCGCTTTTTGAACTTCTTCAATTTCTTGTGCGTTTGCACTATAGTCATTTGAAAATCCTATAATAAAAAATATAATTAAAGTTATACCCATTGACGGAACTGTAGTTATCATCATATACCTGATGTGAGTATATAAGTCTGTTCCTGCCATTGCGGGTGCTAAATTTGTAGTATCGGAAAGCGGAGACATTTTATCTCCGAAATAAGCTCCTGAAATTATTGCCCCTGCCGTAACGGCATCATTTATTCCCATTGCATGTCCTATACCGAGCAATGCGACCCCGATTGTAGCAATTGTTGACCAAGAACTTCCTGTTGCCAGCGAAACCAAACTGCTGATTACAACTGTTGCAAATAAAAAAATGGACGGGTGTAAAATATCTAACCCGTAATAAATAAACGCCGGTATTACGCCGCTGAGCAGCCAAGTGCCTGATAATGCCCCTATTAAAAGCAGAATAAGAATTGCCGGCATTGCTTTTCCTATTGTTTTAACGATGTTTTTTCTTATTTTTTCCCAATCTGCACCGAGTCGAAATGAAATAATTGTTCCTACTGCTGCCGCAAGCAGTAATGCAATTTGGTTTGAACCGTCAAGTGTTGCATCTTTCCAAATAATTACATTTAAAGAAAGAAGGATAATTAAAAATATTATAGGAATAAAAGATTGAAAAAGGGACGGTGTTTTTTGAGAACTTTCAGCTTTATACATATCTTTTTTGTTAAGTTGCACAAAGTTAAAAAAAGGAAGCAAAAATGCTTCCTTTTATAATAATATCTGACAAGCAATATCAATTAATCATATCAAACACGGCTTTTGTAACGTTCAATGCCCCGTCTGCAATATCAACTATTGTTGCATCAAGCATATAACAAGGTGTTGTTGCAACTTTAAAATCTTCATCAACGGTTACTTCTCCGTGATTTGTATTTACGTGTTTCCCGCCCATAGTATCAATTGCTTCGGCAGTTCCTTTATCTTGTCCGATGGTTACACGAACACCTTCCAGCACTCTTGCCACAACAGTCGGAGAAATACATAACGCACCTATAGGCTTACTTTCTTTTACGGCTTCTGTAATAACACGTTCAACATCTGTTAAAACCGTACAATCAGAACCGTGAAATGCAAAACTTGACAGATTTTTAGCTGCTCCGAATCCTCCCGGAAACATAATACCGTCATAATCTTTCATTTTTAATTCCGAAAGCGGCTTTATATTTCCTCTGGCAATTCTTGCTGCTTCAACAAGAACATTTCTTTTCTCATTCATTTCTTCACCTGTTATGTGATTAATAACATGGTGCTGATTTATATCCGGTGCAAATATTTGATATTCTCCTCCAAGTTTAACAACTGCATACATTGTCATTGTTGATTCATGAATTTCAGCCCCGTCATAAACTCCGTTTCCGGATAAAATTATTGCTATTTTTGGTAATTTGCTCATTGTTTTGTAATTTTAATAACTAATAAAATGTATTAAACAATATTACAAAAAAAATTCTTAATTAAAAAAATATGAGGTATCCAATTTTAACCGTATTGCTTTTTATTATATTATCATCTTGCAGCATAAAAAAAAATAAAATAATATATAATGAAAGGACTAAAAAAGATATTCTTATAGGAGAATGCAATAAAGAAGGGCTTAACCAAAACCCTTTCAGTGAGTGGTTTACTATGGGGTATAGTGAATATGAACCTGAAACTTCAGTAATTAATAAATTAAAAACGATTGATGATTTAAATAAGATAAAAATACTAATTGTGATGGGAACTTGGTGCGGAGACAGCCGAAGAGAGCTTCCTCGTTTTTACAAAATAATTGATATGATTAACTTCCCTTATTCCGACATATCAATTATTGCTGTTGATACAAACAGAAGTTCGGGAGATAAAAAATTGCAAAATATTGAATTCGGCAGAATTCCGACTTTTATTTTTTATAAAGAAGACAAAGAAGTAGGAAGAATTGTTGAAAGCACCGAAGATAGTTTAGAAAAAGATATACTGAAGATTATTGAATAAAAAAAGAGTCGCAATGCGACTCTTTAATCTGAAAATACTGTTTTCTCACTTTTATTAAATCGGAATAATACTTCCTTAATAATAGTGTCTAATTCATCAAGTGAGAACGGTTTTACAATAAGGCCGTCAAAGCCTTCTTCCTTGTACGTTTGATTAAAGTCAGAAGAAAAGTCTTTATTGCTCATTGCTATCACGGGTATTGTATTTTCAGGATAATTAAAATTTCTTCGTATATGTTCAATAGTTTCAAAACCGTCAAATTGCGGAAGTTCTAAGTCCAATAAAATTAAATCAAATTTTTCGCTTTTTAAAGCCATTATTACTTCGTATCCGGTATCAACAGTTTTATAATTGTACCCGAGTATGCTCAAAATTTCTTCCATAATTTTCCTGCCCGCCGGAAACCCTTCTGCAAGCAAAATGATACTTTTGGGTGTAATGTTTTTCGTGTTCACTTATCAATTTATTTGTTTATTCATATCGCATATTTTATGCCGGCAATGAACTTGTCTATTTTGTGTTACTATACATTGTGTTATGTTAAAATGACATCGGTTAAAAGATAATTTACAATTACATTTCATTAAATATCATATAATATTTTGATAATAAGCCGACTATTTTATTGTTTAAAAAAAAACAAAAAACTATAAAAAAAATCATACTCAAAATAAAATAAAATTAATTTTGCCAAATTAATAATTGATTACTAAATTTACATATTATTTGTTTAAAACATTATTTTTTGTTTTATCACAATAAAAAGGGTATATTTACGGCATACAATTTAAATTGAAATTCATAATCAGATGAAACTTAGTATAATCAAAACATCCATTTTATTTTTTTCAATATTATTTTTGAGTACATTTGTTTTCGGACAAAGTCCAAAAATGATTTTAGTTGAAGGCGGAACATTTACGATGGGATCCAATTCCGGTGTTCCGGAAGAAAAACCTGCTCATAAAGTTACGGTATCGTCTTTTTATATATGTGACCATGAGGTAACCGTGGGAGAATATAAAAAATTTACAGGAGCTGCCGGGCATACAATGCCGGAACCTCCGGATAAAGAATGGTTAGATTCACACACACCCACAAAAATGCTTTATGCTTCTACCGGAAAAACATGGTGGGGTTGGGGGACAAGTTTACCGATGCATCATGTAACTTGGTTTGATGCCATAAAATATTGTAATTGGTTGAGTGCACAAAACGGATTGGAAAAGTGTTATACCCAAAACGGAGACGGAGGTTGGGATTTTAATCGTGCGAAAAACGGCTATAGGTTGCCAACTGAAGCTGAGTGGGAATTTGCAGCAAGAGGAGGCAATAAAAGTCAAAAATTCAAATATAGCGGAAGCAATGACATTAATGCTGTTTGTTGGTATGATGAAACTTCAAAATTAGCAGGACCAAAAAATGTTAAAACAAAGAAAGCGAACGAACTCGGCATTTATGATATGAGCGGAAATGTTTGGGAATGGTGTAGTGATTATTATAAATCATCTTTCTATGCTTCATCTCCGGCAACAGATCCCTTTTGCAGTACATCAACCCCATATCGTGTGTTAAGAGGAGGCTCGTGGCATTACAGAGCTGAACTTGCAAAAGTAACAAGCAGAGACGGACCTAAAGCTGCAAAAACAAACTATAATTACGGTTTCAGGGTAGCAAAAAACAAATAAAATATTTATTTATAGGGGCGGTTCAAATTAAGAGTCGCCTTTTTAATCTTCTCAAAAATATTTTAGATTAATATATTGTATCGTAAAATGTTATTTATAAAGTGTAAAAAAACAATACTCCTTATTATACTGACAGTTTCTTTTAGTATATATTCATGTAATAAAGACAAAAAAGAAGCAGAGCTTGCACTAATGTTTTCCTATATTGATGAGAATAATATAATTGTTGACACTTTGCCGAGCGGTCTTTTATTTTCCGAAACAGGTTTCTCTACTCCGGAAACATTAGAGTCTGATTATCCTAAACAAGGAGATACTGTTGTTACTGTTTATAAGGCATTTGTATTAACAACGGGGAACATTACAACATTATTCGATGAAACAACAACCTCTGAACCGGGATATTATGTTTATAAAGAAGACCCTGTTATTGAAGGTTGGGAAGAAGCAATAGGACTTATGAAAAAAGATATTTCTGCAACTGTTGTCATTCCTTCAAAACTTGCTTACGGAAAAGACCAGGTAGGAATTATTCCTCCTTATTCACCCTTAGTTTTTGAAGTACGTGTTAAAAATATTATAAGTTCTTCAAAATAAATATACTCTAAAAAGCTTAATACTATTGTTTTGAGAAATAGAACTTACCCAAAAAAGATTGTACTTACAGGTCCGGAATCAACCGGAAAAACAACGTTATCCGAACAACTTTCAAAAGAATATAATACAATTAATGTTCCTGAGTTTGCCAGAGAATATATTGAAGATATAAAATATAAATATACTTTTGAAGATGTTGTATATATTGCAGAAAAACAAATTAAACAACTTATCGAACAAAATTATCCCGGAGCAAAAGATTTTGTTTTTTTTGATACCGGATTAATTATTACAAAAATTTGGTTTCTCGAAGTTTTTAAAAAAGTTCCTGAATTTGTTGAGGAAGCAATAAGAACTATTAATGTTGATTTGTATCTGTTGTGTTTTCCCGATATAAAATGGATACAAGATTGTGTAAGAGAAAACGGGGGCGAAAAAAGAATTTATTTATTTAACAAATACAAAAAGGAACTTGATTTATACAAGTTTAAGTATTTTATTATAACCGGAGACGTAAATTCAAGGTTTTTATCTGCAAAAAAATATTTATCTTCGGCATATTGTTTGTAGATTAGATACTGAAACTTAAACGAAAAAATCAAACGTAAATTAAATTTAATGATTATGAAAACAAATATTAAACTAATTCTTCTTACAGGACTCCTTGTGTTTTCGGGAATTCTTGTAAACACAAAAAGTTCTGCTCAGGTAGGCTATAGTGACGAGTTAGATAAAAACCGATTAGTTTATTGGTTTTATGTAGGTGTAAGAGAAGTTGAAAATGCCAATACCGGTTATGTAAGCTACGGGTTACAAAGGAAAGGTTCAAGAATACTGCACGGAACAATGAAAGAATATGACCGCGAATTATGGAAATATCTCGGACAGGGAAGTAAAATGGCAATAGGTCCTTTTAATGATTTTGAGGAAGCAAGGAAAGCTTATATTTTTTATGAAATACAGGATGAGCCTCATAAATTAGATTCAACATTTGATGATAATCAAACTGTATTTTGGTTTATTTTGCACGTAAAGAAAAGAGCTCGATCCGGAGCATATCAATTAATAAGAAAGCCCGGTGCTATTGCTTCCGGAAGTTATAGTGATTTTGATGTGTTTTTAAAAGATAACTTAAAGATGCGAGTTATGACTGTCGGGCCCTTCTTGTATATGCCTGAAGCGGAAGAAGCAAAAAGAACATACAGATTGCACTAAATTAAATAAAAACTTACAAAATGAGATTTAAATAAACCTGACACTTCTATTGTTTCAGGTTTATTTTTATTGTTCACCTGAAGAGTCAACTTCATTTATTGCAGGACTGTCTTCACTTTCAGGGTCTTCTTCAGAAGTTATTACGTTTTCTGCTTCCTTTTTCCAAATAAAAATTTCTGTTTTATTTAACGGTCTGTAATCAATGTCCCATTTAAATCCGGGCAATAATGTTTCTTCTTTTGAAAGAGTTAAAGGCGGGTGTATTTTTCCGGCAGGTTTTTCAAAAAACCAAATTTTGTCAACTTTGTTGTCTTTCATATAAATCTCCATATCAACACATTGCATAAGGTTAACTCCTATCAGTTTTTTATCGTCATCTCTTATAAAATATACTGCTTTGCCTTCTTCAACAACATCTATTTGGTAAAGCTCTCTGTCTTCAATATATGCCGACATATTTTTTCCGAAAATTTGGTTAAATCTTATCGAATCTGATTGTGAAATAATAAAAGCATTATTCTGCATATCTATTTCATCAACTTCGCCTCTGTATGTTTGTATTTCAATATAATCTGCCGAAAGTTGATTTGAATCTGACCACATTACAGGGTTTATATGCATCTCAATAACGGAATCTTTCAAGTTATAAATAAGGGAATCACATTTAAACTGAAAATCTTCTTTATAAGCCTTAACATGATGAAATGCCTGAATAATTCTGTATATTTTCGGAATTTCATTAAAAATAATTGTATCTTTATATGATTGCAAGGTATCTGCGTGCATAAATAATGAATCCGTTTCATTGTTAACTTGAATAAATACGGCACTGTCGGTCATTGAAGAAAAGCCTGTTTTTTCATTATAGAAACCGATGTTCCCTAATAATAAAACATTTTGCAAGGAATCTTTGAAGCTTACATTTTTAAATGCTTTCCCTATTCCTGAATTTCTGTTATAATATAAGCTGTCACCTTTTAAAATCTGCTCATCATTTTTTAAATATGCGTTTTTGCTGAATTGAGATATATCTTTTTCGTGATCATACCAACCGTTTTCGCAATAAATATAGTTCGAATCACTTATTATTTCGGTAGGTCCCATAAAATATGATACTTTTGTAGATGTATTGTGCTTTAAAGTGTCAGAATACATTTTGAACCTCGGATTAATAACTTCAACATTTTTTTTAAAGAAAAATTCATTATCATCGGCAAAATAATATCCGAAAACACTTTTTAAGGTATCTTCTCCGTTTATTGTTGTTCCCGAATTAAAATAATATCCTATATTTAAATCTAAATCATAATCTAAACTGTCGGTTGTTAAAACCATACTGTCTTTTTCCAAAATTACGTTATTCCTGACTCTTGCATATTTTTCTTTTCCTGAATAATGAAGAGTATCTCCGTATAAAAAAACAGTATCGTTTTCTTTTGTCAGTTTTATTAATCTGACATTTCCGAAAGCATCAAAATAATTGTTTGTATAATCGAACAAAGCACTGTCGCAAAACATTATTGAGTTTTCGTGTTTAAAAACAACACTGTCTGTTAATACTTTAATGTCTGTTCCGAGTTCTTCGGTAGTAAATAAGTATTTAGAGTCAAAATCAATTTTTTTTTGAGAAAAAACCGAAATTGGACCTAAAAATAATAATATGAAAAAAATGTATTTTTTCACTTATTCGATATAAATAAAGGTTTATTACAACAATTGGTCTATAATGGCATCAGCTGTTATACCTTCTGCTTCTGCTTTATAGTTTCTGATTATTCGATGACGTAAAACCGGATGTGCTACTGCCTTAACATCTTCAATGTCAGGAGAGTATTTTCCCTGCAATGCTGCATGAGCTTTTGCTCCCACAACGAGATATTGTGATGCTCTGGGACCTGCTCCCCATTCTAAATATTTGTTTGAAATTTCATTTGCTTTTTCCGTTCCCGGGCGTGTTGCCGTTGCCAAATTAACAGCATAATGCAAAACATTATCATTAATAGGGATTCGTCTTATTAAATGTTGGAAATACAAAATTTCTTCTCCGGTAATTATATTTTCTAATTTTATTGAGTTGTCGGTTGTGGTTTTTTGTACAATTGTTATTTCATCTTCAAATTTAGGATAGTCTAACCAAATATTAAACATAAAACGGTCTAATTGTGCTTCGGGTAAAGGATATGTTCCTTCTTGTTCAATGGGGTTTTGTGTTGCTAAAACGAAAAATGGTTTTCCGAGTTCATATTCTATTCCGGCAACCGTAACATTTTTTTCTTGCATTGCCTCAAGAAGGGCTGCTTGTGTTTTAGGAGGTGTTCTGTTAATTTCATCTGCTAAAATAATATTTGAAAACAAAGGTCCTTTTAAAAACTTAAATTTTCTGTGTTCGTCTAAAATTTCAGTTCCTATAATATCAGAAGGCATTAAATCGGGTGTAAATTGTATTCTTTTGTATTGTAGTCCCAAAACTTCTGCTAAAGTATTAACCAACAAAGTTTTTGCCAAACCGGGAACACCGACTAACAGACAATGCCCGTTACTGAAAATTGATATTAAAACTTCTTTAATAATATCATCTTGTCCGTAAATAACTTTATTAATTTCTGAAAAGAAATTATCGTATGTTTTTTTTAAAGCATTTACTGCTTCAACATCATCTTTATAATTTATCATTTTTGTTTTTTACAAAATTTGTCGTAAAAATATTAAATATTACCTTAGATAACGAAGTTAAGGGGAATAAATTATAAACAACCTGACAGTTTTGCCAAAAATACCCGAAACAAAAAAAATGTTTCGGGTATCATAGTTTTTACACTTGTTATTTATTATTCCGAAAACCAACCTTTATATTTATAGTTGCAATCACGGTATTCTTCGTCAATTTTAAAGTAAGTTGTTTTTTGAACTTTTTGTATCCAATCACTTATTATTTCTTCTTTCTTTTTTTCTTTTGCCATATCACTTATTAACTGATAGTCTGTATTTATATCTGCAATATGAGGTTCTGTTTTGCTGAGCAGTTTAATAATTTTCATTTCGGGTTTTCCTTTCATGCTCCTGCTTTCAAAAGGCTCAGAAACTTCACTGATCTTCATTTGTTTTAATACATAGTTTGTTGCAGGGTCTAATTGGCTGCTTTTAAAACCTGAGGTTCCGGTATAAGGATTAATGACAATTCCTCCGCTTTTATTGGTTTCATCATCTGTTGAATACCTTAATGCTGCCTCTTCAAATGTCATACTTCCTTCTCTTACAATTTTTGCAATACTGTCAAGTGTGTGTTTTGCTTTCATCTTTTCGGAGCTCAAAGGCTTAGGTATTTTAAGTATGTGCCTGATATGAATTTTTTCTCCTTTTCTTTCAATAAATTGAATTACATGATACCCGAATTCTGATTTTACAATATCCGACATTTCGCCGGGTTCGTCCAGCTCGAATGCTGCTGCTGCGAATTCAGGGACTAAGTCTCCTCTTCTTACCCAACCGAGGTCCCCGTCATTTTCCGCAGATGCTGCATCATCAGAATATAAACTTGCCAAAAACTCAAATTCTTCACCTTTGCTCACTCTGTCAATATATTCTTGAAGTGATTGTTTAATTTTCTCAATTTGCCTGTCTTGAATTTTAGGGTGTATAACAATTTGAGCAATTTCAATTTCAGATTCAACAAGTTGTAAGCTGTCTTTCGGGATATTGCTGAAATATGCTTTTACTTCTTTCGGGCTGACCCGAATATCGCGTGTTATATCGGATTCCATTTGCTGTGAAATCAGCTGGTCCTCAATTACACTTCTGAAATGCTCTTTAATTCGGCTGAAAGGTTTATTAAAATATTTTTCCATTGCATCCCTTCCGCCCATTTGTTCTTCAAACATTGCTACTCTTCTGTCTAATTCGCCTTCAACTTGTTGGTCGGAAACCTCGATACTGTCAACTTTTGCTTGATTAATCAACAAAGATTGGTAGAGCAACTCTTCAAATACGAAACATTTTAAATTCCCGCCGTGAGTTTCGCCTCTTGATTTGTATTGAAGCATAAGTGTCTCAACATCAGACCTTAGTATTGTTTTTTCTCCGATAATTGCAACAATTTCATCTATTGATTTTTCTTGTGAAAAAAGCGAAGTACTTATGAGCATAAAAGCGATAATGTATTTTAGTTTTTTAACCATCTTCAGTTTGGGTGTTATTATTACAGAAGCTTTTCTTTAAATTTAAAGTCTGTTCTATTCAATAAAAATTTTAATATTTCCGTTTTTGGTATCGGTTTGATAAATCTGTTTTTCTAATTGGTTAATAATGTTTGTTTTTCTTTTGTTCAGCAATATTGTTTTAATTCTTTCGGTTGTAAGTTCAATCGGCATTAAGTCACCTTTTAATTTATATTCTTTAAAAATTACATAATACAAAAAAGCATTATCTCTTGTTTGCAGTTTTTTACTTATACTGAGAAAATCAGCTATATTGTTAATATCGTTCGGCAATAAATTTAATACAGATGACACCTCAACCCATTTATTGTCAAAATTATCAAACTTAGTTGCATTTTCTTTTGCAATTGCTGTCATCTCATCTTCATTGTTTTCGTAGTATGCTCGTTTAAATATTGTTAGGTTTTCATTTGTAATTTTAAATTTAAAAAATAATGCTTTGACTACCTCTTCGTTTAAGCTGAAACTTTCAGGATAATCGTTGTAATATTTCTCAATTTCGGCATAAGTTATTGTTGTGTCCAGTTCTTGTTTTATATAGTCTTGTTTATATTTCTCAATTAAAAGTGATGCTCGGTAATCTTCCACAATATCATCAATGTTTTTTTGCTCTTCGGTTAAGTTTAATTCAGCTCTTCTTAATATTGTTTGTTTTCTTACCCAAAGATCTATTTTGTTTCTGATTATTAAAATGCTGTCTTCCTTGCTTACGTAATTCGGAATTAAGCCTTCAGTATCCTCCAAGTATAAATATTTATCATATACTCTTGCTAATTCTGTTTTTTCTGTTTCATTTTTACATGAAAAAAAGAGAAGGAGCAAACCGAATAATAAAACAATAGAACGAACAGCCATAATAATAGTTACAATTCAAAAAATAAAATCATCTGAATCAATTTCCGCAGTTAAATGCGTGTTTTTGATTTTTTACTATGATTTTTAGAGAGCCAATATGGTAAAACGGTTATTTTAATGTCTTTTTTATATTGTTTAATACTTTTTCATTTACGGTTATTTTATATTTTTTTTGCAAATCTTTAATCCATTTTTCCTCTAAATATGTTTGGTAATCTGAAATTACAACACCTTTTATTTGTTGAAACGATTTTGATTTTGATTTTTTTGTATTATTGATGTAAATAAACGTATTTTCTTTTGCCAAATTAACAATTCTTTGATTCTCAATCAGTTTTCCGTTCTTTTTCATTTTTATAATTTTATCGGCATATATATTTTCTCCTTTTGAAAACACACCGCTTTCCGTTATCTCCAATTTGTCTCCTATTGTTTCAATTAATTTTTCGTCATTATATTTTTTTCGAGACTTGTTCAGCAACATTTCTGCTTCTTTATATGTTTTAGTATCTTCATATTTAAACACACTTATATCAACATCAATTTGATTATCATATTTACCTTTATTATTATCATAAAATTTTTTCAGTCCTGTTGAATCATTTGATGCTTTATCCCAAATTTCATTTTTCATGAGATCAAATAATAACATTCCGTCATGATATTCTTGCATTAAAAATTTAAAATCTGAATATTTATCTTCTAATTTACTTTTTTCAACTTCGGTTAAACTCTCATAAATAAAATCTTGATACATTTGGTCAACATAGGATTTAGTTTCAGCTTTTACGGTTCTTTTTTGTTTTGTTTCAATAAATTTACCGAAATCACTTTCTTTAAAGTAAGAGTTTCCGATTGTAAACAGTGTTTTGTTTGATAATATATTGTCAGGCATTTTCCATTTTCCTTCAAATACTGTGCTGTCAACGAGTTTATAAATTTCGTCGGGATTATTCAGTTTTTTGAAGTTATATTCACTTTTTAGTTCAGAAATAACAAATGCTTTAACTATTTCTTTTCTTTCTGCATCTTTCTCAATAGATTTTTTAATGTCTTCTTTTTGTTTTTCAAAAGAATCAGGGGGTCTTTTGTCGATTAACTTAATAATATGCCAACCGAAAGCTGTCTTAATCGGCTTACCAATATCTCCAGGGTTTTTTAGTGCAAATGCTGCTTTCTCAAATTCGGGAACCATTTTTCCTGTATTAAATTCGGGGAGTTCTCCGCCTTTTTTCGCAGTTCCTCTGTCATCAGAAAACTTAACTAAATCTTCAAACTTATCTCCTGAAAGAATTCGATTGTAAATACTGTCAATTTTTTCTTTTTTTGCTGCTTTTTCATCATCTTTCATTTGGTCAGTAGAACTAATCATAATGTGTGCAACCTTATAAAAACCTTGAGCCGGTCTTTTATCAACAACTTTAACAAGATAATATCCGTAAGCAGTTCTCAAAGGTAAAGAAACCTTGTCTTTTTTTGCTTTGAACACATAGTTTTGAATGCTGTAAGGTATTCTTAAAGCCGGCAAGTATGATAAATGCCCTTTGTTTTTTGCGACAGCTCTGTCGTCCGAAGTTTCGGTTGCAACTTTTTCAAATTTTTCTCCGCCCAATATTCTGTCTCTTATTTTTACAGCTTTTTGATAGGCTAAAGTCGTATCTTCCGGTGAGGCATTTTTTGAAAGTTTAATAAAAATGATATCAAGTTTTATTTCTTCTTTATTTCTTTCGTACGCCTCTTTAACTAACTGTTCTATTTTAATATTTTCAGTTAAGTACGGTTTTGCAAGTTGATTTCTGTATCCGTTTAATTCATTTATAAATGCAGCCGAAGTATCCATTTTTAAATTTTCGGCTTCAATAACTTTAAGTTTGAACTTTTTAAATAACTCAAGGTATTCATCAAGAGATTGTTTTGTTAAATTGTCTGAGTTATTTTTTTTGTAGATGTATGAAAATTCCTCTTCCGTTATTTTTTTATCACCTACAGTCATTAAAATATTACTGTTTTGTGCAAATAACGCCACTGAAAAAAAGGCAAAAACAAAAATAAATGTAATTTTTTTCATCATTATAAATTTTACTTATGATTAAAATTATATGTTTTATTATTAATTTATCTTCTGCTGTAATTAGGAGCTTCTCTTGTTATTGAAACATCATGCGGATGATTTTCCGAAACACCTGAATTTGTAATTTTTACAAACTGTGCTTTGTGCAAATCCTTAATGTTTGCTGCTCCGCAATATCCCATTCCTGCTCTTATTCCTCCTACTAATTGGTATAATACTTCATTTATTGTTCCTTTATACGGCACTCGACCGGATATTCCTTCGGGGACTAATTTTTTTACATCATCCTCAACATCTTGAAAATATCTGTCTTTTGAGCCATCCTGCATAGCTTCAACCGAACCCATTCCGCGATAAGACTTAAACTTTCGACCTTGGTAAATTATTGTATCCCCAGGGGACTCATCTACTCCTGCAATTAAAGATCCTATCATAACAGATGAGCCTCCGGCTGCTAATGCTTTTACTATATCACCGGAATATCTTATACCTCCGTCGGCAATAACCGGAACATCAGTAGCTTTTATTGCATCTGCAACTTCGTAAATTGCAGAAAGTTGCGGAACTCCTACCCCTGCAATTATTCTTGTTGTGCAAATAGACCCGGGACCGATTCCGACTTTTACACCGTCGGCACCCGCAGCAACTAAATCAACAGCAGCATCTGCGGTTGCAATGTTCCCTACAATAAAATCAACATTCTTAAATTGCTTTTTTGCTTTTTTTAATGTTTCAATAACTCCTTTTGAATGCCCGTGAGCTGTATCTATAACAATTGCATCAACACCTTCATTGTAAAGAGCTTTTATTCTTTCAAAAACATCAGCAGTAACCCCTACTCCGGCAGCAACCCGAAGCCTTCCTTTTTCATCTTTACAAGAGTTGGGTCTGTCTTCGGCTTTTGTAATATCTTTATATGTAATTAATCCTACAAGTTTGTATTTTTCGTCAACAACAAGAAGTTTTTCAATTTTATGCTGTTGCAATATTTCTGCTGCTTGTTCAAGGTCGGTTGATTGATCTGTTGTAACAAGATTTTTGTGTGTCATTACTTCACTAATCTTTTTCTTAAATCTTTTTTCGAAGCGTAAATCTCTGTTTGTTACAATTCCTATAAGTTTTTTTGATTCATCAACAACCGGAATACCTCCTATTTTATATTTTTTCATTAATGCCAAAGCATTTTCAACCGTTTTGTCTTTTGTTATTGTAATCGGGTCGATAATCATTCCGTTTTCGGCACGTTTCACCTGTTTTACTTGTTGTGCTTGTCGTTCAATACTCATATTTTTATGAATAACACCTATTCCTCCTTCTCTTGCTATTGCAATTGCAAGTTCTGCTTCTGTAACGGTATCCATTGCTGCCGAAACAATCGGAGTATTAAGTGTAATATTGCGACTGAATTTTGTTTTAATGTCAGCATCACGCGGCAAAACCTTTGAGTATGCAGGTAAAAGCAAAACATCATCAAATGTAAGTGCCTCCGAAACTATTTTATTTGATGCAAATGACATATTAAATATATTTTTATTAAAGATATTTAATCCGCAAAAATAGAAATATTTAGCTTATATTAAATTATCATTCGATAAAACGTTGATTTTTGTGTAATATTTTTTTGCCCGACAATTAACTGTTAAAACTGCCGGAGTGAGAATGCTGTATTTTTCGTTTTATTTTACAATTGAATAGGTAATAAACGACATATAAATAATTAAAAAGATTAAGCCTTCTGACTTTGATATTATTTTCCTGCCGAGTGTAATTGTTGTAATAAACAACAAAACACTTGCAAGAACAGCTATTGAAATATCAAAATTAATTGACGCATTAAAAGGCAAGGGCTTAATAGATGCCGTTGTGCCGAGAATAAAGAACACATTAAATATATTTGAACCTATTACATTACCGATAATAATATCCGTTTTTTTCTTTTTTGCGGCAACAATTGCTGTTGCTAATTCAGGCAAGGATGTTCCTATTGCAATTATAGTTAAACCTATTACCTTTTCAGACATTCCGATTAACTTTGCAATATTCACAGCACCTTCAATTAAATATTTTCCGCCGAAATAAAGCCCTGCTAAACCTGCAATAATAAGCATTACGGCTTTCCGGGGAGGCATTACCTTTATTTTTTCTGCTGTATTGTTCTCAGATTTTGAATTTCTTGCAATTCCGAAAGTGTAAATAAAAAAGAAAATTAAAAAGCTAAGCAGTATTATTCCGTCAGTTCTTGAAATGAAATTTTCTTTACTACTGCCAATAAATACATCATTTGCTAATACCCCCAAGATTAATATTGCCAATAAACTGAAAGGAATTTCTTTCCATTTTGTATTCTTACTTACCGTAATAGGGTAAATTATTGCCGAAACTCCGAGTATCAGGAAAATATTGCTGATGTTACTTCCCAGCACATTACCTATTGCAATATCTGTTGAACCGCTTAGTGCCGAAAAAATATTTACGGTCAGCTCCGGAGCAGAAGTTCCTATTGCAACTACTGTTAATCCAATGACCAAATCACTTATTCCGAATTTTTTAGCTAAAACAGAAGCTCCGTTAACAAGCCAATTTGCACTAAAGATTATTAAAATAATTCCTCCTGCTAAAAATATAAAATCAAGCATATTTTTTTGTTTATTAGTTTGATTCTTTTTCTCTTGTCCTAATCTACAGGGTTATTTCAGCAATTATGGGATAATGGTCTGAATAACCTTTATTGATTCTGAGATATTTGAAAGTTGAAAGTTCGGGACTGTGCATTATATAATCTATTCTGAATACAGGTATATTTCCGGCATAAGTATTTCCGATTCCGAAACCTGCTTCAATAAATGAGTCTTTAAAGTTTCCTTTTATTCTTCTGTAAGTATATGAAACAGGCGTATCGTTAAAATCTCCGCAAACTATTGTTTTGTACGGTGACTTTTTTATGTGAGGGGAAATTGCATCAACTTCACGTGCCCTGATTTTATATGCCAGTACCATCTTTGAGCCGATTCCTTTTACTCCTTTAATGTTTTCATCTTTATTTTCTAATTTTAAATTCTTGATAAATTCATAGTCATCTCCGTCTAAATGAATGGATGCCAAATGAATGCCGTAAACTCTTATTGTATCTTTATTTTTTAAGATATCGGCATAGATGCATTTTTGTTTTGTTGAGCCCATTTCAACAAACCCATGATTTACAACAGGATAGCGGCTGAATATTGCATTGCCGGAATATGAACTTCCCTTTTTAGACGAAATTATATAATCTTTAGTTTTTTGTGCTCTTATTATTTTATCTTGCCAATTATTTTTTTTGTTTGAGTAAAATTCTTGCAAACAAATAATATCAGGGTTTTCTTGTTTAATAATTTCAAATATATTATTCCCTGCATTTTTATCATTTGCCCATTTATATAAATCGAACATACGAACATTATACGACATTATTTTTAATGTGTTTTCAGAGGGCGGTTCTTTTTCTTTATTGTTAAAAGCATAAAAATCTAGAATATGGTTAAATCCGAGCAATAGAGCTATTAATGAAATAAAGAAATGTGCTTTTTTCTTGTATATTCTAAAAATTAAAAACAGGCAGTTTATTAAAACTAAAAACGGGAAAAATAAACCGAATAATGCAAGATAAGGAATCTTATCAGGGCCTATATGTACTGACAGGTATGAGAACACAAGTAAACCTGCAAAGAAATAGTTTAAGATTATTCCTGTTTTATAGAGTATCTTTTTCAAAGCAATCTTTTTTTACCGAAAATAACAAAAGTGATAATTCTTAATACAATTGTAAAATAAAGAATGTGAAATTGCAAATTTTTACTCGGGATTTTCAAAGTTTAATTTATTATTCAGCTTAAATTTAAGATAAGTTATTTTTAATCCTTTTTCAATGAATTTTTGTTCGTAATAGGTTTTTATTTGAGTCAGTTCATTTTTAGTGCTTGTATTATAAATATTATCAGTTTTATACAACAAATCTAATTTGTTCAACTGAATAATTTCTTTCGTAAACTCGTGCATTAAAACAGAGTCTGTTTTTAAATGAATTATTCCTTCGTGATTTAAAATATTTGAATAAATTTCAAGAAACCGAGCAGATGTAAGACGTTTTTTCATTTTTCTTTTTTGCGGGTCGGGAAAAGTTATCCAAATTTCACGGATTTCATTTTCTGAAAAGAATGATTTTAAAAACTCGACTTTATTTCTGATAAAAGCAACATTTTTTATATCCTCTTCCTGAACAATTTTGCTTCCTTTCCATAATCGCGGACCTTTAATATCAATACCTATATAATTAATATTTTTATTTTTTTTTGCAAGCCCGACTGTGTATTCTCCTTTTCCGCACCCGACTTCTAAAACTATAGGGTTATTGTTTTTAAAGAATTTTTTGTTCCAACAGCCTTTTAAATGAAAATCTCCTTCATACATTTCTTGGGGCGAAGGTTGAAAAAGATGTAAAAAGGTTTTATTTTCTTCAAATCGTTTTAGTTTGTTTTTGCCCATTTTGTTTTCTTATTCGAATAATACAGGTCAAACCTGCCTCTACACTTTATTAATTTTGCTTGTTATGTCAAGAAATTCACTCAGTATCATAGCTGTTGCTCCCCAAATTTCTATTCCGTTAAGAATATAAAAAGGGGCTGTTATTTTTTCTTTTTGCACTTCAAAAGTTTTGCATACAGTATAAGCATTTATAAGTTCTTTGAGTTTTACCGAATATATTTCATCAACCTCATCCACGTTTCGTTTAAATTCAGGTTTATAATTTATGTACCCTACAACCGGTTGAACATCGTAATTGCTGACGGGTATAAATAATGATGTTAATTTCCCAAGTATTTTAACATCATTGCTGTTTACACCTATTTCTTCTTCGGTTTCGCGAATTGCTGTTTTAATTAAACTTTTGTCTTCTTTTTCAAATTTCCCACCCGGCAGTGCAATTTGCCCGGAATGTTTGCTCCCGTCTGAAACCCTTTTGATAAATGAAATGTAAATTTCATCTTTTTCTGAAAACAATAATATTAAAACAGCACTTTTTTTAATGTTTTTGGTGTTTGTTTTGTCGAATTTATGCGGTCTTCCTTCCGGAATCATTTTTATTTGAGAAGTGTATCCCGGTAAATTGTTATTCAATTCATCAATTAATTTATTTGTATATTCTTCAAGACTCATATCTTTTATTTAAAATTAATTGTTTTAACCGGATTTATTTTTGAAGCTAATAATGCCGGCAGCACTAAAACTAATGTGCTGATAATAAGTGTTCCGACATTCAATAACAAAATATTAGAAAAGTTAAATTCAACCGGAACGCTGTCAACATAATACAACTTAGGGTCTAAAGGAATAATTTTGAAATAATCTTGAATATATAAAATTATTAATGCAATAATATTTCCGAAAAGTAAACCTTTTGTTATTAAAAAAGCACCGTTCAGCACAAATATTTTTATAATACTTAAATTATTTGCACCCATTGCTTTTAACACGCCAATCATGTTGGTTCGTTCCAAAATAATTGTAAATAAGGCAGCAACCATGCTTAAAGCTGCGACAATTATCATTAAAATTAAAATAACCTTTACATTAATGTTTGAAAGTTCTAACCATTGCACTATAAATTCATTGTCCTTTATAAAATTGCTTACCTGAAGCATTGTTCCGTCTTCATTTATTATGCTCGACACTTCTTCTTCAACAAGTATTGTCATTTTCTCAAGCTCATCAAAATCATCAATAAAAATTTCGAAACCGCTTACCTGTTCTTTACTCCAATCATTTATTTTTTGAATATGTCTTATATCGCAAAACACACCGGCTTTGTCGTGTTCTTCCATTCCGGTGTTGTATGTTCCCGAAATAATAAAATCACGAGCTTTCGGCGGGTTTTGAATAAAATATAAAAAAATCTTATCTCCGACTTTATAGTTTAATAAGTCGGCAGTTTTTTCCGAAATAAGTAATTCCTTTGTTTTTTTATCTGATTTCACATCGGGGATTTTTCCTTTTGTGAGATTTTCTTTAAGAAAAGTCCAATCATAATCTTTTCCTGCTCCTTTTAAAACAACACCGTGAACTTCAGTTTCAGATTTAATAATACCGAGTTTTGTAGCAAAAATTTGAATATGCGATATTCCTTTTTCAGAAACAATATTAGGATAAAATGTTTGATTTTTGTTTACCGGCTTAGTTTCAAAGGTTTCATTTATATCTCTGTTTTTTATTGTAATATGTGCTTGAAAACCAACTAATTTTCGGTAAATTTCATTTTTAAACCCGGTTACTACCGAAACCGTAATAAGCATAACAGCCATTCCTACTGCAACAACACTAATTGCAATTTGCAACACAGATTTTGATAAATCTTTTTTACCGTTACCGGAAAAAGTTATTCTTTTAGCTATAAAAACAGAAATATTCAAAAGTTGGTTATTAAATTTCGACAAAATTAGTTTTATTTTTCAAAATATACTTTCAAGCTCGAATAAGTATGTTGTTTATGTTCTTTAACCTTTAAAATATTACACCATTCGACTTTTGTAATATCTTCGGCTGTTTGCGGAACCGGCATTTGATTTCCGAGATGTTGCATTTTAAACCAATATGTTTTTTTCAATATTCGTTTATTTTTGCAGGTATAAATATGATATGAGGATTGCACTTCTTCTGTTATTCTGATATTATTGATTCCGCACTCTTCTTTAACTTCCCTTATTGCTGCATCTTCAGGAGTTTCGCCTTCTTCTATTTTTCCTTTAGGTAAATCCGGTATTTCGAAACGATGAATTACGAGAAGTTCTTTATTTTCATTTGTTACTATTCCGCCGGCTGCTTCAATATATTTAAAGTGAGATTTGAAATCATTGAACAATTTATTGAAGTCATAGTGCTCAAAGCTAATTTCGGAAATTTTTCTCTCAAAAAAAGTGTTCAGAATGTTACTCATTCTGTTGTTGCATTTATGCAGAAACGGTTCGTCAATTTCAAGAGAATCAACTTTAATTTCTAATTCTTCTGTTTTTTTCCAAAGAATTATTTTTTGATTGTTAAAGTAAACAGTTATTGATTTCATTTTTGGTTTATTCTGCTTCTTTCATACTTAATCCGATTCTTTTTCTGATTAAGTCAATGCTGATTACCTTAACCTGAACGTGTTGATGTAACTTAACAACATCTGCGGGATTGCTGACATACGCATTCTTTAAATGTGAAATATGTACTAAGCCGTCTTGTTTTACACCGACATCAACAAAAGCACCGAAATTTGTAATATTTGTAATTATTCCGGGCAAAATCATTCCTACTCTTAAATCGTCAACAGTAAATACATCTTTTGAAAATTCAAAAACTTTTGCTTGTTGCCTGGGATCTCTTCCCGGTTTTTCCAGTTCTTTCATTATATCAGTTAGGGTCGGAAGACCTATTGTATCGCTGATATAATTTTTTAAGTTAACTTTTTTTCTGTATTGTGCCGACTGTATTAAGTCGCTTATACTCACGCCATTATCTTTCGCCATTTTTTGAACGATGTGATATGCCTCGGGGTGAACTGCCGTATTATCCAGCGGATTTTCAGCATCTCTTATTCTTAAAAATCCGGCACATTGTTCATAAGCTTTTTCTCCCAATCTTTTAACTTTTTTTAGTTCTTTACGAGATTTGAATGCACCGTTTTCTGTTCGGTAATCTACTATATTTTGTGCTAATTGTCCTCCGAGTCCGGAAACATAGTTCAGTAAATGTTTGCCTGCCGTGTTCAAATCTACACCTACGGCATTCACACAACTTTCAACAACAATATCAAGACTTTTTTGAAGTTCCTTTTGATTAACATCGTGTTGGTACTGCCCTACCCCAATTGATTTAGGGTCAATTTTCACTAATTCCGACAAAGGGTCGGCTAACCTTCTTCCGATAGAAACAGCGCCTCTTACGGTAACATCATAAGTCGGGAACTCTTCTCTTGCAATTTTTGATGCTGAATATACAGATGCCCCGTCTTCACTTACAACAAAAACTTTCAATTCTCTGTCGAACCTGACTTTCTGCCTTACAAGTTGTTCGGTTTCACGGCTTGCAGTTCCGTTTCCTATTGCAATTGCTTCAATATTATATGCATTAACTAGTGATGCAAGTTTTTTTCCGGCTTGAAATGTTTCTTTTTGCGGAGGATGCGGATAAATCGTTTCGTTGTGCAACAAATTTCCGTGCTCGTCTAAACAAACAGTTTTGCATCCTGTCCTGAATGCCGGGTCAATTGCTAAGATTCGCTTTTCGCCAAGCGGTGCGGCTAATAATAATTGCCTTAAATTATCTGCGAAAACTTTTATTGCTTCTTTATCAGCTTTTTCTTTTGCTGCATTAGAAAATTCATTCTCAATAGAAGGTAATAATAATCTTTTATAGGCATCATCAATTGCTGATTCGACTTGATCTGTTGCTTCTGTATCGCCCTTCAGAAAAATTCGATCCAGTTTTTCAAGAACTTTATCTTCATTCGGATGAATCTTTACTCTTAAAAAGCCTTCATTAACACCTCTATACACAGCAAGTAATCTGTGTGACGGTATTTTTTTTAGAGATTCTTCGAATTCAAAATAATCTCGAAATTTTACAGCCTCGTCTTTTTTTGTTTTTACTACGGTTGATTTTACGGTTGCAGAATAATTAAATTCTCTTCTGACTGCATCTCTTGCTTTTTTATTTTCATTTATTTCTTCTGCAATTATATCTCTCGCTCCTTGCAGGGCATCTTTAACAGTTTCAACTTCATCATTAACATATTTTAAGGCTTCTGACTCAACATCATTAATATTTTGAATGAAAATAATTTTTGCCAAAGGTTCTAAACCTTTTTCTTTTGCTTTTATTGCTCTTGTTTTCTTTTTTTGTTTATAAGGCAGATATAAGTCCTCAAGCTCTGATATATCGTATGTTGCTTCAATTTTATTTTTTAAATCGTCTGTAAGTTTTCCTTGTTTTTCAATTGCAGAAAGGATACTTTCTCGCCTTTTTTCAAGCTCAGCAAGTTTATCTGATAATGTATTAATATCGGAAATCTGAATCTCATCTAAGGTTCCTGTTACTTCTTTTCTGTATCTGCTTATAAACGGGATTGTTGCACCTTCTGTTAAAAGGTTTATTGTATTTTCAACTTGCCTTTCTGATAAGTTTAATTCAGCCGCAATTATTTTGATATGTTTTAAATTCATTAATTCTTAATATTTAAATACAGGATACAAATTTAAAAATAAAACCCGAGACAAATAAATGCCTCGGGTTTAAAATAATATATTAAATAATTTTAGAAGTGGAACATCATATAAACATTTCCGCCTAAATTATCATTTCCGAGATTAAATCCGCTTGAACCTGCAATTTTTGTATCATTAGTTGTTCTTTCATGATTAGTATAGTCCCAAGATTCTGTACTCATCGTCCCTTCTCCTACTGAATTTATGCCGAATCCCCATCCGAATTCACCTCCGAAGGAGATATTAGGAAACAAGAAATATTCTGCACCTACAAAAGCTCTCAAACCAAAACCAAAACCGCCGGCATTAGTAACCTCTGTCAATCTGTTGTCAACTCCCATTGAAGTCATACCCAGCCAATTAACAGTTGTAGTAGGAATAGAGTCACTATTATTCAATTCATTGCCGTAAGTGTAAACATCTTTCGAACCGCCACCAAACATTAAGTTTAGTTCTCCTCCGTAAAATGCTTGTAAGCGACCTTTTCCTCTTCTCATTTCGTAACCTACTCCTAAATTAACGCCACTTGCCGAATGTTTCCAAGTATCTGTAACTCTTGCATTAGTGTTTGCATCATCAACAACAAGGTTATTTAATGTTTGGGACATCATATTTATGTCAAACCTAACCCTTACTGCAGCATCGTCACTTAAAAAATATTTTCCGTAAATACTACCTCCGTCAACAAAGTTAAAAGCCATGGGATCAGCAAACGGTCCTGTGAAATCATTAATTCTAAGCATATTCCCGACTAAATTGAAAAAAGGAGATGCATCAATTCCAAGTGCAAAGTCACCTGCTTTAGGCAAAACAGAAACACCGTGTTTATTTACAACTTCTGTTGTTCCGTCCTCTTGTGAGAACATAATTGTGCTGAATAAAACAGCAAGTAGGGTAAAAATAATCTTTCTCATAAAAATAGATATTTAGTTAAAAAAGTAAAGATACTATTTTTTAATAAAATCAATGTTAAACATAAATTAATGAAAATACAGAATCGTTATTTTCTCAGAATACTTGTAGAGTCACAAGTATCCATTAAAGATGTATCCTGCCCGGTAACTTTATATTCAATTTTATCCAACCATTTTTTGAAAACAGGAATTGTTTTATTAAATGCTTCCTTATTTTCTTCTTTAATCGGTTCAACCGGAGGTGCTTCAATATGAAGTGGGTTTGTCGGTTTTCCGTTTTTCCATACCCTGAAATCTAAATGCGGACCTGTTGATAAGCCTGTACTTCCGACATATCCGATAAGTTGTCCTTGTGTTACTCTTACGCCGGAACGAATACCGCTTGCATAACCTTTTAAGTGCATATAGCCTGTTGTATAAACGCTGTTGTGTCTTATTTTAATATAGTTCCCGGCACCGCCGGTATATGCTGCATGTATAACTGTTCCGTCGCCTAAAGCAAATACCGGTGTTCCGAAAGGAGCAGAATAATCTACCCCTAAATGAGGTCTTACAATTTTTAATATGGGATGTTTTCGTGCATACGAAAAGCCTGAGCTTATTCTGGAAAATTTAAGAGGTGCTTTTAAAAATGCTTTTTTCAGGCTGTTTCCTTCCAAATCATAAAAACTTTGCGTACTGTCTTGTGTGTAGGGAATTGCATATATGCTGTCGTTATAATGCTCAAAATATGCTGCAAGTATTTTTCCGTAACCGATGGATGTATCGTTTACAAATTTTTCTTCATAAATTATTTTGAACCTGTCGCCTTTTTGTAAGCCGAAAAAATCTATTGACCAAGCATAAATTTCCGATAAATCATTTGCTAAAATCGGTTTAACTCCGGCATCTTCCATTGCAAACCATAAAGAAGATTTTATTATACCTCCGGTTTCATTAACTTTTATTTCTACTTTTTTCTTACCGGTATAAACATTTAAGCTGTCGTTTAAATCAAATACAACATAATCAGTTTTATTTTTTTCGTAAACAATATAATTAACGGTTTTTGATGTATCTTTTGAAAAAAAAACGGCATATTTTTGCCCTCTTCTAATTTTTCTTACATCAAAAAGACCTTCTGTTTTTTTAACTATTGAATGAAGTTTATTCATTACATTATATTTTTCAAATAAAGTTCCCAAAAACATTCCGGGTTCTACCTTGCTTGTTTCTATTAAAAATGTATCAGCACTTAAACCGTATAATTTGTTTTCTTTAACCGGTTCAGGTATTACGATATTTGTTGAAGTGTTATCTTTGTTCTTATTACTTGTCTGATTATAAAGATAATAACCGCTCACGCCTATTGCTGCAATTAAAAAAATAATTATAATTCCTTTCTTCATTCTTCTGTTTTTGATTTTTCTTTTTTCCTTAAAAACCGACAAAGTTAATTTTATTACTCTCTGATTTACTATTTTAGGTTGATTTTATAAAAATCTCATCTAATATTTCAGGAATTAAATCTCTTTCGGATGCTTCATTATATAAAGTTTTAACGGCATTCTTTCCGACTTTTCCCAAATCAAGTGAAAAATTATTTACATATAAATCAATATGTTTTTTCATTATTTCTGCATTCATTTCTTGTGCATATTGTTTTATATAGCTTAAGCTTGATTCCGGGTTTTTATATGCAAATTCAATGCTTGTTTTAATTATATTGCTTATTTTTAATTGCAATTCCGGAGGATGTTTCCTGTTTATAACGATTCCGCCGAGAGGTATCGGTGTTTTTGTCATATTTTCCCAAAATTCTCCTAAATCAATAATCTTTTTTAAACCTTTTGCTTCATAAGTAAACCGGTTTTCATGAATAATAAGTCCTGCATCAACTTCTTCATCGTTAACGGCATCTTCAATATCAGAAAATAAATAAGGAATTTTATTTTTTGCCTTAGGATATGCAATTCCGAGAAGTAAATTTGCTGTCGTAAATTTGCCGGGAATTGCAATTTTTAAATCATTGACCTCATTCCGATAAATCTTTTTTTTGCTGATAAGCAAAGGTCCGTTATTATTTCCCAATGCACTTCCTGAATTAAGCAAAACATAGTTTTCTGCTGCATAAGAATAAGCATGATAACTTAATTTTGTAATATCAATTTTTCCTTCAAATGCTTTTTTATTTAATTCTTCAACATCAGCCAAAATTAACTCGAATTGAATTCCTTCGGTATCTATTTTATGATGAACGGCGGCATCAAAAATGAAGGTGTCGTTAGGGCAGGTTGAAAAACCAAGACTTAATTTCATATTTTTGATAATATATTTAACAACTCTTGTGACAAATTTTTTAGTGCTAAAGGAATATTCCAATTCTCTTTATTTCTTTCTTCAACTTTATTAGAAACTGTTCTGATTTGTAAAAAATCTGCCTTTTCTTTTAAACAAACATATGCAACAGCTGCACCCTCCATCGTTTCAATATCCGGATTAAATTTATTTATACGATGTTTTATTTGTTTTTTATTGCCTGAACTTGCATTTACTGTAATTGCTGTGACTTTTGGAAGCTCAGTATCAACTTGTTGCTGAGTTGAACTGTATAGTTTTCCATTAATAAAAGGTCTTGTGTTATGTTTTAGCAAACCTTCATCAAATAAAGTTTTAAAGGAATTATCATCGTCGGTAACTCCGATATCGCCAAACTCGTCAAGAATTACACTTACAGAATCTCCTATGCAAATATCATCATTAAAACTGCCGCAAATACCTGCATTAATAACTAAATCATACTTTTTTTTACTTATTGTTTTTGTCAAAGAATAAGTTGTTGCAGACATTCCTATTCCCGAAATTAATATTTTAACATTCAAATTATCAGTAAAAAACTCATTATCGTTCTTAACAGAATAATTCTTATTTCTAACTTCTTTT
The DNA here is from genome assembly GCA_021648725.1 of Bacteroidales bacterium. Lineage (NCBI taxonomy): Bacteria > Pseudomonadati > Bacteroidota > Bacteroidia > Bacteroidales > Bacteroidales bacterium. The sequence continues at coordinate 69,967 of JAKISF010000007.1, forward strand.
AAGAATGGATATGCTTCTGAATTTGTTGCAAATACAATTAATATTTCCTTTTTTCTTTTCAAAATACTTTATTGATTATGAATTGTTTTATTTTTACAAAATTATTTAAATATCAGCTTAAAAAAAATATAATGAAAATAATAAGCAAAGGAACCGGCATTGATGAAGATTTCGGTTATGTAAGAATAGATTCGTATAATGATGAAACAACAAAAAAAATAGCTGAACACTATCAAGCCATTTTAGGGCTGTTGGGAGAAGATGCAGAAAGAGAAGGTCTTGAGAATACTCCTGAACGTGTTGCAAAAGCAATGCAATTTATGTCGAAAGGTTATAATTCAGATCCGGCTAAAATCATTAAAAGTGCCTTGTTTAAAGAGGATTACAGCGAAATGGTAATCGTAAAAGATATTGATTTATATTCAATGTGCGAACATCATATGTTACCTTTTTATGGAAAAGCTCATGTTGCATATATTCCGAACGGATTGATTACCGGATTAAGTAAAATTGCAAGAGTTGTAGAAACTTACTCAAGAAGATTACAGGTTCAAGAACGTTTAACAATGCAAATAAGAGATACTATTGAAGAAACTCTTGAACCTCTTGGTGTTGCAGTTGTTATTGAAGCTGCCCACATGTGCATGAGAATAAGAGGAATTCAAAAACAAAATTCGGTTACTACAACCTCTGCTTTTACGGGTGCGTTTAATAATGCAAAAACAAGAGAAGAATTTATTCATTTAATAGGAGCAAAGTTAATCTGATATTCTTTTTGATATTAGGCACATTAATCATATCGTTTTATTTATTTTTCATGAAAACATCAAAAAGCGGTGCAAAATTTTCAGCCATTGTAAGAATTGGAGAAGAGTTAAGAGAAGAAAGCAGAAAAACCGGTAAAGAATTTCTTTATTTAAACAGAGGAATTAATCAGGTTGAAAATATTGATTTGTCAAAAATAATTCCGATGATTGATTTTAATTCAGATACCATTCAATATTATCCGCATTCAAAAGGAATGTTGTCGTTGAGGAAAGCAATCAACGAAGAATTCTTTGCCGGAAAAACATCAAATGATAATATTTTTATTACATCGGGCGGAATGAACTCACTTTCGCTTGTTTTTCAAACACTAAACATAAAAAAAGTTTATACACATTCTCTTTATTGGGGAGCATATACAAATGCTTTAAAAATTGCAGGAAAAAAGCAATTATTTTATGAAGGATTTAAAGAGTTAAAAGCAAACTATAAAAATTATAATAATTCTGCCGTAATAATTTGCGACCCTAACAACCCTACCGGCAGCAAAGTTGATGATAAAGAGCTTTTTGAACTTTTGGGTTTATTGGCAAAACAAAATACAATTGTAATTTGGGACGGACCTTACAGAAGACTTTTTTATGACAAAACAGATACTTTATATGAAAATTTATTGAACTACGACAATGTAATTATAACTGAAAGTTTCAGTAAATCAATTGGTTTAAGCGGACAACGCATAGGGTTTATGTATTGTAGAGATACAAATTTTAACAATGAATTTGCTGTTCGATTATTATATTCCGGAAACGGAGTTAATGCTTTTGCTCAAATTTTAGTTGAAAAAATACTAACAACACCTGAAGGCAAAAAAGCAGCAACAGATTTCAAAATAAAAACAACAAAGGACATAAAAGAAAATATAAAGCTATTACAGAAAAAAAAGATACTTGCAGAAGAATTTTACAGTAATAAAACACCTGTCGGAATTTTTGTAATAGTTAATAAATCTTTTGATGAGTTAAAATCAAAAAAAATAGGCAGCGTTCCTTTAAATTATTTTACAAAACGAACAGATATAGATGTTGGAAAATATTCAAGAATTTGCGTTTCAGCCCCAAAAGAAAAATTCGTTAGCTTTTTTAACAAATTATAGTGTAGTTTAACACACAAAACTCATACAATTATGAAAATTTATTTTCTGTTTATATTCTCAGTAGTTTTAGGGCTGATAACATCTTGCAATAAAAATGAAAACATTACAAATTCTGTTTCAGGTGTAATATCATATAACGGTGTTTATGTCGGACAAAACAGAACAATTTACATAAGAGGGTATAAATCAAATACAAAAGCAATAGGCACACCCGATTTTGCAACTTCTGTTTCAGATGCCGGAAGTTATATTATTGATTTAGGGGCTTATGCCGGAGATTTGTATTTATCTGCTTTTATGGACATTGATAATTCAGGAAATTCAGCAGGTCCGACTGCAAATGAAACATTAATTAACGGTGTGTATGCAGACCCTATAGGATGTTACGGCGATTATACTTTCGAAAACGGCGAAGCAATACAAATAAGTGTTGACGGCGAAATTAAAAATATTAACTTTGAAATTAAAGACTCCGGAGTAATTAAAGCAAGCTTCTCAAATACAGGACATTGCACTATAGGCGTAATAAAAAACAATATAATTAGCGAAGAGTTTCTGCATCACAGGCATTGCGATGTTACAAGTTCTAACGATACTTTTTTACTAGCCGTACCTGCAAAAAATAATTGGTTTTGTAAGGTTAAGTTTGATAATTTATCAACAGCACAAATATATCCTTCTCCGGTTAATGTTACAGCAAATAATATTGTTGAAATTAATTTCTGATTAATCTGCTTCAGACTATAAAGTGTATATAATTCTTAGAAATTATTTTTGTTAATAATTATTTCTGAGGTCATTTTAATACCTGCTTTCTTATACACCTCACTTACACCGCAATATCTTTCTTCTGATAAATTAATTGCTTTTTCAAGTTTTGCTGTCGGCAATTCTTCACCGTCTTTTGGTGTAAAAATATAGGCAACATGCATTGATATAAAGTGTTTAGGGTGTTCATCCGTCAACTCTCCTGAAACTTCAACATTAAAATCTGACAGCATATCTGTTACTCTCATTTTTTTTAATATAGATACAACATCCATACCCGTACAACCTCCGAGGGCAGCCAACATAAACGGCTTTGGCCTGGGTCCCCTGTTTTCTCCTCCTACTTTATCCGTTGCATCAATCATTACTTTATGGCCGTTTACCTCCCATTCAAATGCCATATTACCTTTCCAAACTGTTTTTATTTTTTCACTCATAATTTATTAATTCAGTTGTTATATTTCAATTATTCTTAACAAATACTTGTATGTTTATGTTTAGATTTCTAAATTTATGCAAAATAACCCAAAATAAAATTCTGCACAAAATTAAAATTCTTATTTTTGTCAAACTTTTTAAAATGATAGACAAGGATAAAATACCGATTTGTGAAACTTGCTTTGTCAGCAATGACATTTTTAGGCATTTAACAAAAGATGAACTTGATGTTTTATCATACATAAAAAATTGCAATACTTATAAAAAGGGAGAGGTTATATATAGTGAACAAGGACGGGTAACCGGCATTTATTGTATAAACAGCGGAATTGTTAAGCACTATAAAACAGGGAATGACGGAAAAGAGCAAATAATAAGGTTTTCAAAAAAAGGAGAGATTTTCGGCTTCAGGGCAATTTTATCCGAAGATTCTGCTTGCACCTCTACAAAAGTAATTGAAGATTGTTCTTTGTGTTTTATTCCTGCAGCCCATTTCCTTAAACTTTTAAAAGAAAACTCAGGCTTTTCAATGAGTGTTATGAAACTATCCTGCATAGAACTAGGATATGCAAATCAATATATTTTAGATATTGCTCAAAAAAATGTTCGAGAACGATTGGCCGAAATTTTGCTTTTATTAAACGAAAGCTTCGGTATAAATAAAGAAGGCGAATTAAATATATTTTTGACACGAGAGGAACTTGCCGGAATTGTAGGAACAGCAACAGAATCTGTTATCAGACTTCTGTCAGAATTTAAAAAAGATAAACTTATTGAATTAAATAAACGAAAGATAAAATTACTTGATATCCCAAAATTAAAAAGACTTTCGGAAATATATTAAAAAAAATATTTTATGTTTACTGCCGAGATAAATAATAAAAAATTTAATATTAAGTTTAGCAATGAACTTTTGAGTAAAGGTACAATATCTGATGAGCGTTTTGAGATAAATGTTATTAAAAATAATAACAAATCGTTTCATATAATAAATAACCTTAAATCCTATAATGTTGATATTATATCAATTGATAATATTGAGAAAAGAGTAATTTTAAAAGTTAATCAAAAAACATTTGAAGTTAAGATAACCGACGAGTTAGATAAATTGCTCAAAGAGATGGGAATTCAAAATAAAGAAAACAAAAAAAATAAAGACCTAAAAGCACCAATGCCGGGATTAGTAACCGAAATTATAATTAAAATTGGAGATACAATTCAAAAAGGAGATAATTTATTAATTTTGGAAGCAATGAAAATGGAAAATAATTTAAAAGCCGAACATGATGCAATTATTAAAGATATAATTGTAGAAAAAGGCAATTCTGTTGAAAAAAATCAAGTATTAGTTACATTTGAATAACCAATATATTTTTGTTTATGCATAGGTCTTTCAGCATATATATATTTAGTGCTTTGTTATTTCTTTTCAATAACTCTTCAGCACAAATAGATCAAATCAGCGTTCAACATTATTCTATTAATGACGGACTTTCCCAAAATTTTACAAACAGTATTTTTCAAGATAAATTCGGATATATTTGGATTGCAACTCAAGACGGATTGAACAGGTTTGACGGATATGAATTTATTACATTCAGACAAGACCCGAATGATGAGAATTCATTATCAAACAATTATGTAATTGACATTGAGGGCTCAAAAGATACAATTCTATGGGTTGTTACAAATGAAGGATTGGAAAAATTTGATTATAAAACAAATCACTTCTCCACTGTAATAAGAAATAAAAACCATACCCAATCTGTATATTCTACAAACATTAAAGCCGTTAAAGAAGATGCCTCAGGAATATTGTGGCTGAGAACTATTGACGGAATTATTCGTTATAACCCCGAAAAAAATGAATTCCTGGAATATAAACAAACTGAAAAAGGAGACGGCTTTATAAGTGATTATAACTACTTTTCGATTTTAGAAGACTCAGACCATAATTTTTGGTCCGGCTCTAAAGACGGATTAATAAAATTTAATCATAAAACAAAAGAGTTTAATACATATAAATTTGATAAAAAATCCGGGAATAATGAAGTTTTTTCAGTATATTTTGAAAACCAAGAAAAATACTGGGTGGGAACAAAAAACGGAGTTTATACCTTTAACCCGACAACAGAAAAGTTTAATAAATTCACAGTTCAAAAAAACATATTAAATGTCAGGGCAATCCATAAAGACAACAACAGTAATGTCTGGATAGGTACCGAGTATGGTTTAATGTACAAAAAACCGGAGAATAATTATTTCGAATCTTTCAAACTTGACAATTATATTTCAGACGAAGTTAATGTCGGCAATGTTTCCGGGATAATGCAGGATAACTCTGATATTATCTGGGTTTGTTCTGATTACGGCATTTTTAAAATTGACTCTAAGAAAAAACATTTTAACTTATACCGTAAAGGAAAAAACAGTTCAATTAATTTTTCTTCTAATACAATTTATTCTATTTACTATGATGCAGAAACAGAAGAAATTTGGTTGGGAACAAGAGCTTTCGGCTTAAATATATTCAACAGAAAAACAAACCAAGTTAAGATATATAATAAAGATAATTCTCTTCTTACGGATAATAATATTCATTGTATTACAGCAGATGAAAAAGGAAACATTTGGGTAGGAACCAGTAACGGTCCTTTTATTTATAATAAATTTAGCAAAAGTTTTATTCCCTTTTCAAAATATGTGAATAAAGACTTTAACGGATATTTTAAAAATAACAGAATTTCAAGTATGTTTTTTGACAGCGGAGATATTTGGTTTTCAACATTAAACGGTTTACTAAAATACAGTAACGGAAAAATCAAAACATACAAAAAAGACGGAACAGTTAACAGCTTAGTCGCAAATGATGTTTTTAAATCAATAAAACGAAAAAACGGAGAAATTTGGGTTGCAACGCTTCACGGCTTAAGTAAGCTTAACCCAAAAACAAACACATTTATAAACTATACAAAAGACAATAAAAAAATTAGCGATAATTCGGTTTTAACTGTTTTTGAAAGTTCAGACCAAACTCTTTGGGTGGGAACAGGAACCGGTTTAAACAAATATATTCCCGAAAAAGATTCTTTCATTTTTTACACTTCTAAAAGTCATGGTTTTAGTAATGATTTTATATATACGATAGCAGAAGACAACTTAAATAATCTTTGGCTGAGCACAAATAAAGGAATTGCCAAATTTAACATAAAAACAGAAGAGGTAATAAACTTCTCTCAAGATGATAACTTACAAGGTTATGAATTTAATATAGGTGCTGTATATTCCGCAGATACTATTAATGAAATATTTTGGGGAGGGTTAAATGGTTTAAATTCCATAAAATTGAAAAATCTGACAAAAAATCTTGTTGCTCCCAAACCTCTTATAACAAAATTTGTAAAACGCACCCAAAAAGGAAAAGAAGAGGTGTTAATAGGAAATAACAATGAAGTATTTTTGACATATAAAGAAAGCAGTTTCGATATAAACTTTGCTGTTCCCGAATACACACATCCCGACAAAAATAAGTTCAAATACAAAATTGAAGAGGCAAACGAAAACTGGATTGATTTAGGAACAAAAAATTCAATTAACTTCTTTCAGCTATCCCCCGGAACATATACGTTAAAATTAATAGGAGCAAACAGTGACAATTATTGGAACATTAATCCGGTTACCCTTATAATACATATATCAGCTCCTTGGTGGCAAACAACTTCAGCATATATTTTTTATGTTGCGTTTGTTATATTCTTAGTTCTCGGCGGATTTTTTATTTACAACAAAGAAATAAGGAAAGAAAACAAAATATTAAACGAAAAACAAATTGTAGCAAAAGAGGTAGAAAAACAAAGAGAACTTTTATCAATTAAAAATAATAATATTGCCGAAAGTATGCGATATGCATCCCGAATTATAGATGCCCTTTTACCCACAAAACAATTTGTTAAAAAATTAATCCCGGACTCCTTTGTTTTGTTTATGTCAAAAGAAATTGTCAGCGGAGATTTCTACTGGGTAGATGAAAGTAAAGATAAAGTTTTTGTTGCTGCTGTTGATTGTACCGGGCATGGTGTACCCGGGGCATTTATGTCAATTGTAGGATTAGATTTATTGCGAAATATTATCAACCAAGGAATTGATACCCCCGGAGAAATCCTGGACAGACTAAATAGAGATGTTGCAAGTATTTTCAGAAAAGATGAACTTTCCGGGGAATTAAAAGACGGAATGGACATAAGTATGATAGCAATTCATAAAAAAGATAATATAATTGAATATGCAGGTGCAATAAATCAGTTATTTATAATCAGAGATGATAATATTATTGAAATAAAAGGTAACAGATTTTCAATATCTCCTGTTACAACAAATTACGGTCATTTTAAAAATCATACTATTGAAGTACAAGATATGGATATGATTTATCTGTTTTCAGACGGCTATGTTGACCAGTTCGGAGGTCCGGACGAGAAAAAATTTAAATACAGAAGGTTTCGCCATATGCTCTTAAACAATTACAGGCTGCCTGTTGAAGAACAAAAAAATAATTTAAAAAGAGTTATAAACAGTTGGCGAGGACAATTAGAACAGGTCGATGATATCTTGGTTATGGGAATAAGAATTAAACTGTAAAAGCAAGCTAATTGTCTTATATCGGTTTGATTTCCACTGCAATTACAAGCTTAGGAAAAAAGGTCTTGCAAACTGTCAAAAAAATTATACGCTGAGTTTAACCGCAGAAATAAGTTACAGAAAGCAAAGAAAGGATGAGATTTTGAAATAATATATTCATTTCGACATTGTATCAATTTATTTCAAGACAAAAAACAATTAAAAAGCGTAGTTGAAAACTACGCTTTTTAATTGTTTGAAATAAGGAGGAGTCCTTTTTCAAAATATAATTCCGTAAATTATACTATTTTGTTTCTTCACTAACATTTTTATATTTCCTGTGTTTAAAGTAAGCTCCCAGAATAATAAGAAATATCATGAGCACTAAAATTATTGCCCACAAAGGAAGGCTGGCTTTACTTCCGGAAGCATAGCTATGCAAGCCTTTTGAAAAATAGTAATTTACGCCGAAGAAGGTCATAATAACGCTTCCGAATGCAATTACTGATGCTGTATTAAAAATAAAAGCTTTATTTAATCCGGGAACTAACCTTAAGTGTAAAACAACAGCATATACCATCAATATTATTAATGCCCACGTTTCTTTGGCATCCCAGCCCCAATAACGCCCCCAAGACTCGTTTGCCCAAACGGCTCCTAAAAATGTACCAAGTGTAGCTAAAACAATTCCTATTATTAAGTTCATTTCATTAATATTGGTCAAATCTTTTATAGTTAAATCTAACTTAGCAGCATTGTTCTTATTTTTAAACAGATATATGAATAAATTCATTAAGCCCAAAATAAAGCCTAATCCTAAAAATCCGTAGCTTATTACAATAACTGCAACGTGAACAATTAACCAATAAGATTTTAAAACAGGTTGAAGATTTGTTAATTGGGGGTCGTAGCTGCTGAAACCGGCAGTTAACATAATAAAAAATGCCAATAAAGCTGTTGCAGCAAGTGTAATTTTAGAATATCGCATAAAACTGAATCCTGCTAATAATCCTCCCCAAGCTACAAATACTAATGCTTCATATCCGTTACTCCAAGGTGCATGGCCGGACAAATACCACCTTAAAACCAAGCCGTAAGTGTGGTAAATAAATCCTCCGGCTAAAAGAATAATGAAAAAGTTAAGCGTATATGTCAGAGCTTTGCTTTTCTTTACTTTCAGATGATCTGCAAATGCAAGTAACAAAATAATTACACTTAAAATCATATACACATATTTCAGCATTACAAAAATTCGAGCTTTATTATAATGAATTTCTGTATTAATTTTTGCTTCCGAAGGAATAACTTCTCCTGAACCGGTTTGTCGCTGTATTTGATTTATATAATCTAATATTTGATCTGCCCGAGAGTAATTGTTTGTTTGTGTTGCCATTGAAACTTCGTGCAGATATAATTGAAAGATGTTGCTGTAAGTAAGCGTATTTAATTGTAAATCTTCGTTAATTATACTGATACTTCCCGTAAGAGGTCTGTATGCCGCCGAATCTTCAAGACTTACCCATTTATGATTGTTTGAATCTTGGTCGTGGAAAATTTTCAGCATACTGCCGCTGAAAGTCATTAACAAAATATTCAGCCGTTCATTAACTTTCATAATCTCTTTATCAAACTTATTCTGCTCTGCTTTACTTTTCATATAGGCCGCTTCCGAAAAAGCATCAAGTTTATAATGATTATTATTATCAAAAAAATCTACATAAGAAGCATATTTTCCGGTTATTCCGACAAGGTTTCTTATTGAAGGCTCTTTTATAAAAATTATTTTCTGTGTTTTCCAGAATTCACTGTCAAGCATTAAATCCATATAAAATTGCATAGCATTTAGCTTACCTTTTCCTTCAACATTTATTGAATTCTTTTTATATATTTTATGAAGAACATCATAGGCTAAGGTATGAACAGGCTCAAAACGCCCGTCGTATGTTTGTACAATTAAATGCCCGAACTTATCAGCATGATCTTTATTAACCGGCATTTGTGTTGTTGATTGCGAAAACCCGGCGGTGCTTAATCCGATAATTAAAGCAATTGTTGTTATTGCTTTTCTTTCAATACGGGTTTTTCTGATTTTTTTGCCTAAAATGCCGAATCTGGATTTTTTATTTAAGAGAGTAGCAATAAATCCTAAACACAATAATATATAACTGAAATATGTAACCAGTGTACCTGCCCTGTCATGACTTACAGAAAGTATTGTGCCTAATTCGTCCCTGTCATAAGATGACTGGAAAAATCGATATCCGCCATAATCCAAGATATTATTCATGTAAATTTTATGATTTTCTCTCATGTTTTTTCTGTTATCAATTAGTATTACATCACTTTCAAAAGAAGATGGGCTGTTAGAGCCCGGGTAACGTTCTAAAATAAAATCTTCTAAATAAATAGAAAAAGGAATTTCTATAGGTTTGTTTCCGTATGCCAATTTAAACGATAAATCATCTATATTATAATCTTTAAAATTTGCAATAAACCCATCTCCTCCGAAAATTTCAATTTCATGGTTAACACCTTTATAGCTAATGTCTGCAATAATTGCATTCGGATGATTAGAATCTGGATTTCCGTCAACCAGTTGTTTTTTTGCTTTTTTATAGTGTTTCACAAATAAAAATAAAATATCATTTGCTTTATAAACATGGTTGAAAATTAATGCCTCCGAATTACCTGTACTTATTGAATCTTCAATTTCTCCGCTCATTGTTGTAAGATATAAATCATAGGGAGCAGAAATCATCAGTTTCCCTTCAACTTCATTAACATTAACGGTATTTGAAGCATCTTTATTAAATGAAATATTAAAATTTCCGATTTGTTTACTTTCCTTATCTTTTAATAAATCCGGAATTGTTCCCTCATGTGTAGCAACCCTTATTTCAAGCATGTCAACACCGTCCGAAACGTTCTCGGAAATATTCTCAACAGCACTGTGAATATATTTTTTTGCACTAATTTTCACATTGCCTTTACCGGGAACATTAAAAGTATAATTAAACGGTTCGGAAGTAATTAATCGCTCATTTGCCGGAATATCTTCAACTAATTCGGGACTGTTTACATCGGGCATTATTCTCAAAACTGTTTCGGATGAATATATAACATTTGATGCTTGCCCCTCTCTGATGTGCATACTGCCTTCATACCCGATATATCTGGTAATTCCCGCGCCAAAAATCATAAAAATAAATCCTAAATGAAACATTAATATTGTTAACTTTTCTTTTTTGTATAGTTTTCTTCTGAATACAATACCAATAAGGTTAACCGCCAATAAGAACAAAAGAAGTTCCATCCACCTTGCATTATAAATCAGCATTTTTGCTGTTATTGTATCATATTTATCTTCAACAAAAGTTGCAATACCTATTGCAAAAGCAAAAACAGTAAGTAAAGTCAGAGTTAATTTTCTCGAAAAAAGTATATCTCCTATTTTTTTCATATTTATTGTTTTAAAATTTTTAATATAAGTAATAAAATATTAAGGATATTGCAATTTATTAGTTGCAAGCACAATTTTAATCCTTACTTTAATAACGCCTCAAAAATAAAAAAAAATACTAATTAAAACTGCTTAATTCAAAACTCTTAAAGATGCTGTATAATCTTGTTTAGAAACATATAAATTTCTGACAATTATCATTGACATGTGTGTTATCGGTTGAATGTAAGTAATTTCAGCAAAACTTTTCGAAGTTTCTGCAAACGGGATATGTAGCTGATTAACCGACCGTTACTTGTACAAACAACAAAAGTGTACACTTTAAGTTTATTGATATGAATACATTGGGCTACAATCAAAAATAAATATAACAAATTTGTGAAAATAGCAGTTTCTCATCTGAATATCATAATTTGCAAAAATTGTAATACCAATTATATAGTAATATCAGTTTTTATTATTAATTTTGTGGTTCAATTTTTTATTAAACTTAAACTATTTAACAATGAGGTTATTTTTTCTGACTATCGGACTTATATTTACCCTAACCGCATGTCAAAGTGATGAAACAGAAACATTGAACACAGGGCTTATAAATACTCATAAAGTAGTTGTATCGGAAGTTCTTCAAACAACCAACTATACATATCTTTATGTGGATGAGAATGGTGAAAAAGTATGGCTTGCCGTACCTAAAATGACAGCAAACAAAGGAGATGTTTATTATTATGACGGCGGAATGCTGATGGAAAACTTTGAAAGTAAAGAACTGAAAAGAACTTTTGATAAAATATTTTTTCTGGATGCTGTGAGAACTACGCCGGAACCGGTTAAAGAATCTTTACAAAATACAAATCCGCATAATTCAACAACACATAATGAAAAACCGGTAATCGGAAAAAAAGACATTCAGGTTTCAGGGATTGAAGGCGGAATATCAATAAGCGAACTTTTTTCCGAAAAAGAAAAATATAACGGTAAAACTGTTAAAATAAAAGGGGTTGTTGCTAAATTCAGCCCTCAAATAATGAAGAAAAATTGGATACACCTTCAAGACGGAACTGATTTTAACGGAGAATTTGACTTAACTATTACTTCTCAAGCTGTTGTTAAAACAGGCGACACAATTGTTGTTGAAGGCAAAATAGCTTTAGATAAAGATTTCGGATATGGCTATTTTTACAAAATTATTATGGAGGATGCTTCTGTGAAGTAGCTCTTATAATTTTTTTAAACAATATTAAAAAGCAAAAAATCAGTTCGTTTAAGTGAACTGATTTTTTTATTTACAGAATATTTCTGATCAATGTTCTATTTCTTGTTATCCTTTCAGTGCCTCCGCTCCTGCCGTTATCTCTAAAATTTCTTTTGTAATAGCTGCCTGTCGTGCTTTATTATAGCTAAGTGTTAAGGATCGAATCATTTCTGTTGCATTGTCTGTTGCTTGGTGCATAGCCGTCATACGAGCACCTTGCTCAGAAGCAAAAGAATCTGTTAGTGCTGTAAATAGCTGTGTTTTAAGAGAATCCGGTATCAATGTTTCAAAGATGTATTCTTGCGAAGGTTCAAAAATATAGTCATGATTATCATTAACAGAATCATCCGGTTTAATAGGCAAAAATTGTTCTTGAGTTAAAATTTGAACAGCTGCATTTTTAAATCGGTTATAAATAATTTCAATTTTATCATATTTTTTCTCAACAAAATCATTCATTAATTGCTCGGCAATAACTGAAACTTTTTCGTAAGACATATCCTCATATATTTTATCAAAATTATATGAAATTTCATATCCCTTTGCACTTAAAATTTGACCGCTTTTAAATCCCATTGTTACAATTGTCAAATTTCCTTTTTCATGCTGCTCAGAATATTGTTCCTCACTTAGTTCAATTACTTTTTTAACAATATTTGAATTAAACGGTCCGCACAGCCCTCTGTTTGAACTTATTGCCAATAACAAAACATTTTCTTCTTTTCTTTCTTCTGCATAAATATTGTCAGAAACTGTTCCTTTTGTTTCACTTAATCTGCTTAAAATCTCATTAAGCTTATTTGCATAAGGCCTTAACTGTGTAATAGCATTTTGAGCTCTTCTTAGTTTAGATGCAGAAACCATTTTCATTGCACTTGTAATCTGTCTTGTAGATTTAACAGATGATATGCGTGTTCTTATATCCTTTAAATTTGCCATAAACAATCAAAATGAATGTTTTTATAAAATTATCCGATTAAGGAATTAACTAAATCAATATACTCGCTTGCAGCATCATCCTTTGTTTTTCCTTTATATGATTCCCAAGCATTATATTTTGCTGCGGCTTTAAAATCAAATCCTCCGGGGCGTTCTCCTTGAACATCTCCTTCTGTAACTTGTTTAAATAAACCGTATAATTTCAGTAAAATGTCATTAGACGGTCGTTCCGTTAATGTTTTAGATTTTAATACTGCTTCATCAAATAGCTTTTGATCCATTTTAGCATTCTTTAATTTGCTTTATAAGCTGATGCGATACTTTTTGCAACCTCCTCTAAAACTTTAATTTCTGTATCCGAATATTTTCCTTGCGATAAGGCTTCAAGAACATCTGCATGTTTTGTTTTCAAGAAATCAAGATATTCATTTTCAAAATCTTTAACTTTTTCTACAGGAACATCTCTCAACAAACCTTTTGTTCCGGCAAAAAGAATTGCAGTTTGGGCTTCTACTGTGTAAGGCTCAAACTGGCCTTGTTTCAATATTTCAACATTTCGGCTTCCTTTTTCAAGCACAGAAAGAGTTGCTGAATCCAAATCAGAACCGAACTTAGAAAAAGCCTCTAATTCTCTGTATTGTGCTTGGTCCAGTTTTAAAGTTCCCGCAACTTTCTTCATTGATTTAATTTGTGCATTTCCGCCTACTCTTGAAACCGAGATACCTACATTAATTGCCGGTCTTACACCTGAGTTAAATAAATCAACATCAAGAAATATTTGTCCGTCTGTAATTGAAATTACATTTGTAGGAATATATGCCGAAACATCACCTTCTTGTGTTTCAATAATCGGTAATGCTGTTAATGACCCGCCGCCTTTAATTTTTCCTTTTAAAGAATCAGGAACATCATTCATTTGTTGTGCAATTTCATCATTATTAATGATTTTTGCTGCACGCTCTAATAATCGAGAATGTAAGTAAAATACATCACCCGGATATGCTTCACGCCCCGGAGGTCTTCTTAAAAGAAGAGAAACTTCCCTGTAAGAAACAGCTTGTTTTGATAAATCATCATAAATAATTAAAGCCGGTCTTCCTGTATCTCTGAAATATTCACCTATTGCTGCTCCTGCATAAGGTGCATAAAATTGCAGTGCAGCAGGTTCGGCAGCAGTTGCAGACACTATTGTGGTATAAACTAATGCACCGTTTTCTTCAAGTGTTTTTTGAATACTTGCAACTGTTGAACCTTTTTGTCCTATTGCAACATAAATACAATAAACAGGCTCACCTTTATCGTAAAATTCTTTTTGATTGATAATGGCATCAACAGCAATTGCAGTTTTTCCTGTTTGGCGATCTCCGATAATTAATTCTCGCTGACCCCTTCCTATCGGTATCATTGAATCAATTGCTTTTATTCCTGTTTGAAGTGGTTCGTTTACAGGTTGACGATAAATTACACCCGGAGCTTTCCGTTCCAAAGGCATATTGTATTTCTCACCGGTTATTGCTCCTTTTCCGTCAATGGGTTCTCCCAATGTATTTACGACTCTTCCGAGCATTCCTTCACTTACGTCAATAGACGCGATTTTTTTCATCCTTTTAACGGTATCCCCTTCTCCGATTCCTTGTGACGGCCCTAACAGTACTGCACCTACATTATCTTCTTCCAAGTTTAACGCAATACCTTGAACTCCGTTTTGAAATTCAATCATTTCATTGTATTTAACGCCTTTCAACCCATAAATACGAGCAATGCCGTCACCGATTTCAATAACTGTCCCGACTTCTTGAAATTCAGTTTCAGAACTTACACCTTGTAATTGTTGTTTTAATATTTCAGATACTTCTGCGGGATTTATGCCTGCCATAATATTGATTTTTTTATTTATCAGCCGGAGCTTTTAGTAATTCTTTTTTAATATTTTTTAGTTTTGTTGCAACACTTGCATCGTATTGTAAATTTTCAACAGTCAGAACAAAACCGCCTATAATTTCTTTGTCAACTTGCTCTGTCATCTCTACTTTTGTTTTAAATTCTGTTGAAATAATATCGGAGATGTCTTTTTTTAGTTTATCGTCAATTTTAAATGTTGTTGTGAGTTGAACATATTTAATACCGTAAAACTTTCGGTATAATTCACTGTAATTCCTTGCTATTGAGCTTAAATAAGTCTCTCTTTTATTGTCAGACAACAATTTAAAGAACCGTAAACTCAATTCATTTACCTTTTCTTTAAAAATTTTGTTGAATACAACTTGTTTTCTTGACGGGAAAATTACAGGATTTTCCAAGAACCTTCTAAAGTCAGGAATCTTTGCTGTTTCTCCTATTAAATGCATATCATTATTTATTCGTTCCGCTTTTTCCTCTTCTGAAGCTAAACCAAATAATGCTTTTGCATATCTTACGGTTATTCTGTTTGTATTCATTTTAATATTTTAATTTAATTCAATATCTTTTAATAATGAATTTGCATAATCAACCTGCTCTTTATCAGACGACAATGATTTTCTGATAACTTTTTCTGCAATTTCTACAGATAATGAAACAACTTTATTTTTAATCTCATCAATTGCCGAAAGCTTTTCGCTTTCTATTTGAGCTTTTGCCGATATTATCATTTTATCAGCTTCTACTTTTGCTTGAATCTTTGCATCCGATAATATTTTTTCCTTAACCTCTCTTGCGTCACTTAAAAGTTTTTCTCTTTCTTTGCGAGCTTCTTGTAATATTTTTTCGTTATCCGATTTTAATCTTGCCATTTCATCTTTGGCATGTTCTGCTGCTTTTAATGCACCGTCAATTGAATCTTCTCTTTGTTTCAGCGATTTTAATATCGGTTTCCAAGCATATTTTTTTAAAATAAAAAGGACTGCAAGAAATGATATCGTCATCCAAAATACTAAACCGAAATCAGGTGTTACTAAACCCATAATTTTTTATTTATATGTTATAATTCAAAGTCTTTTTTTGAAAAATAAGAGTGAAGATAAGCCAACCGCTTATCTTACTCTTTAATTTTTTGCTGATTAAAGAATAATCAACAAGCTGATTACAATTGCAAAGAAGGCAACACCTTCAATAAGTGCAGCGGCAACAATCATATTTGAACGAATGTCACCGACAGCTTCAGGCTGACGTGCAATAGCATCCATTGCTCTTCCGCCTATTTGACCGATACCGATACCTGCTCCTATTACGGCAATTCCTGCACCGATACCTGCTCCCATTGCACCATAATCTGCAACTGCTTGTAATAATACTAATAATAAATCCATAATTATATATTAGGGTTAAAAATAAAAAACTAATGGTGTTCTTCTGTTGCCATACCGAAATATAATGCAGACAGAAGTGTAAATACATATGCTTGAATAAATGCAACTAATAATTCGAGCATTGTTAAAAATATTGTAAATGCAACAGAAAATACAGCCCCGCCGTATCCTGCTCCGACTCCTCCCATTTCACCGAAAAGGAATATTAAACTGAAAAAACCTAATGCAACAATATGCCCTGCTGTAATATTTGCAAACAAACGTACCATTAAAACGAAAGGTTTAATGAACATTCCAAGAATTTCAACAAAAGGCATTAAGGGAATAGGAAATTTAAGCCACCAAGGAACCCCCGGGGTATTAACCATGTGTGTCCAGTAATTTTTATTTCCGTTAATTGTAATTATAACAAATGTGAAAATTGCAAGAACCATTGTTATTGCAATATTGCCGGTTAAATTTGCTCCTCCGGGAAAAATCGGAACCAAACCTAAAAGGTTGTTTAGAAATATAAAAAAGAATATGCTTAATAAATAAGGTGTAAACTTCATATACTTTTTCTTACCCAAAGATGCTTTTGCAATATCATCTCTTATAAAAATTATTAACGGTTCTAAAAATGACTGTAATCCTTTTGGTGCCTGACCTTCTCTTTTTGTATAAGCTTTTGCAACACTTAGGAAAATCCATAATATGAAAATTATACTGATAAAAAGAGATAGTGTATTTTTTGTAATTGAAATGTCGTAAGGCCTTATTTCTTCTCCGTTAACAACCTCAACAACTTTTTCATTATTAGGGTTATCATTTCCGCTTGCTATTTTAAAATTTTTATAAGAAGAATGACCGTGATTAAATTTTGAAGACATAAAAACAGACAAACCACTGTGTTTACTATAAACAATTATCGGTAACGGAATAGTAATATAGGTTTTTCCGAATGTTGTAATGTGCCATCCGTAAGAATCTCCGACATGTTCCATAATCATTTCGCCGGGATTGAATTCGGATTCATGTTCTTCTGTTTCAGTTTGTTCGCCATGCTGAGAAAAACTTGTGTTTGAAACAAGTAAAAACGTAAAACTTAAAATTACTGTCGTTAAAATTTTTAAATTATTGAGCATAAGCCGATTTTAATATCGTAATAATAAAACGAATGCAAAATTAAACATTTTTTAATAATTATACAATGTTAATTTTATAAAAAATACGCTAATTTTGTTTCAAATTACAGGTAAATTTTATACTTACATCATATTCTCGGCATAAAGGTAAAAAACAGATGCAAATCAGCTTTTTGAAAAAAATAACATTAAAAAAGATTGTTAATGCAATTTTGTTGTATGCCAGCTTTTTGATATCAGTTGTTTTTAAAAGGTCAAAACACTTTGCTTATCCTGTCAGCTTATCTGTTGAGCCGACTTCTTTTTGCAACCTTAATTGCCCCGAATGTCCGACAGGGAATAATAATTTATCAAGATTTAAAGGTCATATTAATTTTGATTTATACAAAAAAGTAACAAATGAATTGTCTCCCTACCTTTTAAATTTAATTTTATATTTTCAGGGAGAACCGTTTTTAAACAACGAAATATTTAAGTTAATTGAGTATTCTGCAAAAAAGAAAAAGGTATTTACAACAACTTCAACAAACGGTCATTTTTTGGATTCGGAAAATTCTAAAAAAATAATTAAGTCCGGTTTAGATAAGTTAATAATTTCTGTTGACGGAACAAATCAAGAAACCTATGAAAAATATAGGAATAACGGTGATTTAAAAGTTGTAATACAAGGGATTAAAAATATAGTTTCTGCAAAAAAAGAATTAAAATCAAAAATACCCTATGTTGTTGTACAGTTTTTAGTTTTTAAATTTAATGAACATCAAATACCCGTGATAAAAAAACTATGCAAAGAATTAAAAGTTGATAAGCTTGAATTAAAATCTGCACAAATTTATGATTTTGAAAATGACACCGAATTTATACCTGAGAATAAAAAACATTCAAGGTATAAAAAAGATGTTGCCGGTAAGTTTCGGATTAAAAGCAAACTAAAAAACAGATGCAAAAGATTGTGGGAGGCATCAGTAATTACAAATACCGGAGAAGTTTTACCTTGTTGTTTTGATAAAGATGCGAAGTATTCTTTCGGAAATATTGAAAGGTTTTCGTTTAAAGAAATAAATAACAACAAAAAGTCTTTAAATTTCAGAGAGTCTCTTTTGTTAAACAGAAATCAAATTGATATTTGTAAAAATTGTACGGAAGGTTTATATAAATAAAATAACTCCGAAAATTTATCTCGGAGTTATGATTAAAACTTTCTTAACATTTTATTTGTTAGGGCAATGTTTGTTCATTTGCCCTTTACCGTTTTTGCCGTGAGGCCCTTTTTGTCCTGCGTGCATATCAAAAAACACTTTTTGGTCATCTGTTAATATTTTACGCACTCCTTGACGGTGGGCTGCTCTTTTTTTAGCCATAGTTGTTTTAAGAATGCCAATTTCATCAATTGTTTTATTAACCTCCTTCATATTTACATTATCGCCGGTTGAAATTGTGTTTAAGCGAGCTTGCTTTTCTTTTAATTCATTTCTCAAAGGCAACATTTCTTTCATGTTGGCAGTTCTCATTTCTGTTAATTTGGTTTTTTGTGCTTCGGTTAAATCCGGAATATTCATGAAACCGTTTCCTCTGTTTCCATGTTTTGAATTTGGTCCTTGTGCAAACATACTTCCGGATACAAATATCAAAATTGCAATAATCATAAAATTCTTTGTTCTCATTTTAGTTGATTTAAATGTTAAATAATAATTTAATTTTTGTTTGTTTGCATCTTTGACCGGATGTTTCTGATAAGGTTTAATTAAAATAAAAAAAAACTGCAAAAGTTATAATTTTATGCAGTTTTTATAATATTAAAAAGTTTTAGTTATCTTTTAACATATTGGTCTTCATAATATTGTTCATATTTGCCGGTAATAATATTATTCATCCAAGTTTCATTTTCTAAGTACCAATCAACTGTTTTTTCAAGCCCTTCTTCAAATTGTAAAGACGGTTTCCATGCTAACTCTTTCTGAATTTTTGAAGAATCAATAGCATAACGCATATCGTGCCCGGCTCTGTCTTTTACAAAAGTTATAAGTTTTGCCGATGTTCCTTTTTCTCGATTTAATTTTTTATCCATAATTTCACATAACTTATAAATTAAATCAATATTTGTCCATTCGTTGTTGCCTCCGATATTATATGTTTCTCCGTTTTTGCCTTTATGAAAAACTAAATCAATTGCATTTGCATGGTCATTAACAAATAACCAATCTCTTATATTATCTCCTTTTCCGTATATCGGAATGGGTTTGTTGTTTTTTATATTGTTAATTGCCAGCGGAATAAGTTTTTCGGGAAATTGATTTGCCCCGTAATTATTTGAACAATTTGTTAAAACAACAGGAAGCTTGTAAGTGTGCATATATGCTCTTACCAAATGGTCGGAACTTGCTTTTGATGCAGAATAAGGGCTTCGAGGGTCATACGCTGTTTCTTCCGTAAAAAAACCGTCTTCTCCGAGAGAACCGTAAACTTCATCTGTTGAAATATGGTAAAATCGTTTTCCTTCAAGATTATCTTTCCAAGAGTTTCTTGCAGCATTTAACAAATTTACCGTTCCGAGAATATTTGTATTAATAAAAGCTCCGGGGTCGGAAATAGACCTGTCAACATGAGATTCGGCAGCAAGATGAATTATGCCGTCAAACTTATGTTTTTTAAAAAGTTTATTAATGAAATCCGTATCTGTTATATCACCTTTAACAAATTCATAGTTTGAGAAAGATGCAACATCCGTTAAGTTTTCAAGGTTTCCGGCATAAGTAAGCTTATCTAAATTAATGATTTTATAATCAGGATATTTATTTACAAATAATTTTACTGTGTGCGAACCTATAAATCCGGCACCTCCGGTTATTAAAATTGTTTTATTCATTTTATTCGGTTAAAAAAGGTAAAAAACCTTTATTGAAACAATACTTTTGCAAAAATATTATAATTAACTGAGCATAAACTTGTTTTTTTATATTTTTGTGAAATAAATTAAATAATTGATGGTAAATAAATCAGATTTTTTAGTAATCGGCTCCGGTTTGGCAGGTTTGATGTATGCTCTTAAAGTTTCGGAATTCGGAACCGTAAATGTTATTACAAAAAGTAAAATTGATAATACCAATACAAGTTATGCACAGGGAGGTATTGCAACCGTCAGGAAAGTTGATGATTCTTACCAAAAGCACATAAATGACACATTAATTGCCGGAGACGGAATTTGTGATGAAGAGGTTGTCAGGACAGTTGTAACGGAAGGTCCTGAAATGATTAATGATTTAATAGAACTCGGAGCAAAATTTGATAAAAATTCTGACGGTACATATAATTTAGGAAAAGAAGGCGGGCATTCCGACAACAGAATTTTTCATCATAAAGACAATACCGGTTTTGAAATACAAAGAGCTTTAACAGATAAAATTCGAGTAAACAAAAATATAACTGTTTATGAAAATTATTATGCAGTAGATTTAATTACACAACATCATTTAGGCTACACAATTATCAGAAATAAAAGTGATATTGAATGTTACGGAGCTTATGTCTTAAACCCCGAAACACAAAAAACAGAACGTTTTGTTTCTAAAATTACATATATGGCAACAGGGGGGTTAGGAAATATTTACGATATTACCACAAACCCGCAAGTTGCAACCGGCGATGGTATAGCAATGGCATACAGAGCAAAAGCATTAATAACCGACATGGAATTTGTTCAGTTTCATCCTACGGCTTTGTATAATAAAAATAAGCGTCCGTCTTTTTTAATAACCGAAGCATTAAGAGGATTCGGAGCAATTTTACGCGATAAAAACGGCAATGCTTTTATGATAAAATATGATAAAAGAAAAGATTTAGCCCCGAGAGACATTGTTGCTCGTGCCATTGATACAGAAATGAAAATAAGCGGAGATGAGTTTGTTTATTTAGATGCGACACATTTAGATGCAGAAAAGTTAAAATCTCATTTTCCTAATATTTATAAAAAATGTTTAACCCTTGAAATTGATATTACAAAGAATTATATTCCCGTTGCACCGGCTGCTCATTATTTGGTGGGAGGTGTTAAAGTTGACAAAAACGGCAGAACATCAATACAGCGATTATATGCCGCAGGAGAATGTTCTTCAACCGGATTGCACGGAGCAAACAGGTTAGCATCAAATTCATTGCTTGAAGCATTAGTTTATGCAGATAAAGCATCGGCAGATTCATCAAAAATATTAAAAGACCTTTTCATTAACGAGAATATTCCTTGTTGGCATGATGAAGGAACAACACACCCGGAAGAAATGATTTTAATAACGCAAGAATTTAAAGAATTGCAACAAATCATGACTTATTATGTAGGAATCGTACGGTCTGATTTGCGTTTGAACAGAGCTTTGGCACGTCTTGAAATTATTTACCGAGAAACTCAGAAATTATATGACAGGTCAACAGTTTCGAGAGAGATTTGCGAATTGAGAAACGCAATAAATATCTCATATTTAATTATAAAAATGGCAAAAGCACGTAAAGAAAGCAGGGGTTTACATTATACGGTTGATTATCCTGAAAAAGGGAAGATATTGTAAAAAAACTTGCCGAGTTGTGAGAACTCGACAAGTTTAAAAATTATATTGCGTCAGTTTCGACAACTTTTGCTAAAACATCGGCATAGGCGATAAACAGATATTTTTTACCGTCAAATTCCATTTCATTTCCGGAAAAGTCTTTATATAAAACTGTATCTCCGACAGAAATCCCCGGATTTTCAATATTCCCTAATGCAACAACTTTACCCGTTGTTTCTTTTTCTTTTGCAGAATCCGGAATAATAATTCCGCTTGCTGTTTTTTGCTCTCCTGTTTTTTCTGCTAATTCAAGCAAAACATTTTCGTTTAAAGGTTGTAATTCTCTCATTTTATATAAATTTTATTGTTTTAATTAAATATTTTACAAAAGTATAAATTTATTTTTCCTTTTGATTTTAATAACGTGTTATTATTTTAACAATTGCTCTTTTATAAACCTAATAATTTGTCAATTTTTGCTTTATCAAAACCTACAATAATTTGTCCGCCGATTAAAGTTTGCGGAACACCTTGTTGTCCGCTTCTTTTTACCATTTCTGCGGCAGCTTTTTGGTCTTTTGAAACATCAATATCTCTGAATCTTATTTTATTGTCTTTTAAATAATCTTTAATTCTTGTGCACCAAGAACATGTAGGCGTTGAATAAACAGTAACGCTTTTTTGTTTCGGAGCGGCTTTACTTCCGGAAGTAGAATATATTGAATTTGAAAATAATGAGGCGTAATATTTACTGTCATTGCAACCTTTATATACAGCTTTAAATTCGTTATTTTCAAACCTCAACAGTGTCGGCACGGTTTTCACATCATACTGATTATGAATGTCTTTAACGGTATTAACATCTGCTGCAAATATTTTTTGTTCATCTTTTATATCTTTTGCAGATTGCAATATACTTTTATACGCACAATCACTTTGTTCTGATGTTTTTTTATACAGAAACAGCCAGAAATTATCTGTTTTTTTTGCCTTTTCCGTAAAATCAGTATATGAGTTAATATGTATCATTTTATTAAAAATATTTATTCGGGTAATATCAAGTCTTATGCCGAATAAAATAAAATGCAGAAACGACAGTTTTTTTGTTATCTGCGAATTATTGTATGCCAAATTGTCAAATAAAAAAAGCTGCCGATATTCGACAGCCTTAAGTTGTATTAAAAACAAATTCTTAGAAAGTAATTTTAATACCTGCATTAAAAGTTCTCGGTAAACCGAGGTACACTTCGGCAGAGTTTACGGTATGAGAAAATCTGTTGTCATATCCGTAAAAACCGTTATATTTACTGTTATCAACAGCATCTTGTATGTACATTTCATCAAGTAAATTGAAAACATGGCCGAATATTTCAACACCTAAACTTATCTCCTTTTAAAGAAAGTTTAAGTTTTTAATAATTTATTCACACATATATTGACAGTACCATGTTTTTAAAATTATTTAAATAACAATAAAAATATATTTTATTCATATATTTGTAAACTATTTTTTAGTTTTTTTATTAAATAAAGCAAATTATATGAGAAAAAAGATTTTTACATTTTTGTTTATGTTTGTATTTACAGGGATAAGTTTTTATTCTTTTGCACAAACAAAAATAACAGGTACAGTCAGTTCCGATACAGAGGAAACAGTGCCGGGAGTTACTGTGTTAGTGAAAAACACAAGTGTCGGAACCATTACTGACTTAAACGGTAAGTATGAAATTATTGTTCCGGAGGGTTCTGATTTTTTAGTATTTTCATACGTCGGAATGAAAACACAGGAAGTGAAAATTGAAGGTACGATAATTAACGTATCAATGGTTCCTGAAAATGAAGAAATTGCTGAAATTATGATTGTTGCAGATTTTGCAAGAGACAGGCATACACCGGTTTCATTTTCAACTATTACACCGGAAATAATTGCCGAGAAGTTAGGTAATCAGGAATATCCGGAAATATTGAAGTCAACGCCAAGTGTATATGCAACAAAAGAAGGCGGCGGTTACGGTGACAGTCGTATTAACCTGAGAGGTTTTGATTCAAATAACATCGGTGTATTAATAAACGGTGTTCCGGTAAATGATATGGAAAGCGGAAAAGTATATTGGTCAAACTGGGCAGGTTTGTCTGATGTTACAAGATTGATGCAAGTACAAAGAGGTTTAGGTGCTTCAAAGTTAGCTATTTCATCGGTTGGGGGTACAATTAATATCATAACAAAAACAACTGATGCAAAAAAAGGAGGCTCTGTTTATGTTGCTACCGGAAATAACGGGTACAGCAAAACAGCTTTTACCCTTTCTACCGGTTTGCAAGAGAACGGATGGGCAGTAACCGTAAGCGGAAGCAAAACTCAAGGAGACGGATACATCAGAGGTACAAATTTTAAAGGGTATTCTTATTTCTTTAATGTATCAAAACGTATTAATAAAGACCATTCAATTGCTTTAACGGCTTTCGGAGCTCCTCAATGGCACAACCAAAGAAGTTCTCAACATTATATTTCAACATACAAAAACCATCCTGACGGAGTTTTATATAACTCGAACTTCGGATACCGAAACGGAAAAGTTTACGGCAGCGGATATGCATACAACCAATATCATAAACCGCAAATTTCACTTAACCACCATTGGAGCATTAATTCCTTAACAAGCTTATCTACGGCAGTTTATGCTTCAAAATCAAGCGGTGGAGGGCGTCGTGTTACCGGAAGTCAACAAAACACTTTGTTATTTGACTATCCTTCCGGAGAACCTTATGCTGAAACCTTATTAACACCGGACGGTTACTTAGACTATGATTCTGTTATGAGAATAAATCAGGCTTCTCGTACCGGTTCACAAGCAATTGTTGCAATGAGCAATAATTCTCATGATTGGTACGGTGTGTTATCATCCTTAAATACAAAATTAGGAGCAATAAATCTTACGGCAGGTTTTGACGGAAGATATTACAGAGGGTATCACTATCAAGTAATTGAGGATTTACTCGGAGGAAATTACTATCTTGACGGCGGAAATACAAACAGACCCTCATCAACTCCGTTATTTAAAGGCGATAAGATTTCATACTCTAGTGTAGGAGAAGTTCTTTGGGAAGGTGTTTTTGTTCAAGGCGAATATATTTTAGAAAATTTCTCTGCATTTGTGTCGGGTTCGTTTTCTAACAGCTCGTACAGGCGAACAGATTATTTTAAATATACCCCGGAGGAAGGTCAAATTTCTGAATGGCGAAACTTTTTGGCATACAGCGGAAAAGCAGGAGTTAACTATAACATTAACAAAAACCACAATGTATTTGTAAACGGAGGTTATTTTACTCGTGCACCATTTTTTAGGTACGCATTTGTAGGGTACAGCAACACATTTAATGAAGGTGCTAAACATGAACGAGTACTTTCGTCTGAATTAGGTTATGCGTATCATTCTCCGAAAGTTACCGGAAACTTGTCTTTATACAGAACTGAATGGTTAGACAAAGCTTTGACAAGATCATTAGGACAGGAAACAGCAAATATAACAGGATTGAATGCACTTCATCAAGGAGTTGAAGTTGAATTTACATATAAACCATCAAAGAAAATAAAAGCAAGAGGTATGTTTTCTACAGGAAACTGGATTTGGAGTGATGATGTAGCAGCTGCAGTTTATGATCAAGATCAAAACTTTGTTGACTCTGTTTTTATTTACTCCGGAGGAATTCATGTCGGAGATGCTGCACAAATGACTGCGGCTTTCGGTATTGATGCAGAGGTTTTGCCTCGCTTGACCGTTGGCGTTGATATGAATTACTATGACAATTTATACTCGTATTTTGATATTACGACTCGTGTCAGTGAATCAGATATAGGAGTTGACGCATGGAAGATGCCGGCATATTTTTTATCTGATTTAAGTGTAAGATATAAATTTAAAATGGGAAAACTTAACGCTTCCTTGTACGGTAAAATAAATAATATACTTGACACGGAATATATAGCGGACGCAACTGACGGTGCAGGTCATGACTATAAAACATCTCCTGTTTTTTACGGTTTCGGAAGAACATGGTCTGTTGCATTAAAAATCAGATTCTAAACTTTAAAATTTCTTAAAATGAAAAAATATATAATTTTCACAGCAGTTATCGGGATGTTGTTTTTGGCATGCAACCCGAATAAAGATATTTATGATATGATTGATGCTGCAGAGCTTCCGTATCATGAAACATTTGATTACGAATTGACAGATGCCGATTATACATCCATAAAAAAGTTAGCCCTTTCGGCTGCAACAACATCTTCTGACAGCACAATTGCGTATGATTTAGATACATACAACAGCTTTTCGATTACTCGTTCTGCAGCAGATTTAATTCCGGCTTTCTTGGAAAACAATTACATTGCTCTTGACAGTGCATCTTCAATAAACATAAAATATAAATATAGTGTTAATGAATATGACAGCATAAGTGTTAAAAAAATGTTAGATGCCGATTATACAAATATGTTCGGAATTGCAGATACTTGCTTTTCTTCAGTTGTAGAGCCTTCTGAATATTTAATATTTGCCGATGTTGATACAACATCAAACTATGTTTATTATTTTTCTTGCAGATACGGCGACAGTTTTGCGGCAGCAGTTGATACAAACTTGGTTTTTGTTTATGAAGACGGAGCATGGGTAACGCCTTCTGATTTTCACATTTTTTCAGATGAAGACTATAACAGTGTCGGAATTACAGGTAATTACTTGAATTTTTCAGCATCAAAAAGCCCCGAACATTACTTGCCTGTTTACTTGAAAAATAATTATCCTTACGCTTTTGATAATGATAAGATTCATGTTGTTTATAAGTATTATGACGGAAGTTCAACAGCCTCTGTAATGGACGCCTATGTATTTGACGGAACAGGGTGGGTTAATTCAGTAAGCAAAATAAGCCCGTTTGTTCACAGCGGAACAGAGTGGGTTTTTGATCCTACCATAAGATATACAATGGCTCTTTCAGAAGATTATCAAATAGTAATAGACTATGTTGCAAATAATCCGGATATTCCGAATGAATATTTAGATGCATACTACCCTGAAACAGCAGAATATTATTACGGTGCAAGTTCATATTATAATAATTTTTACTTAAAACTTTATAAACGAAGAGATTACGATCCGCTTGGTTTATTAGACGGGTTATCTGATGAAGAAGCAAGCGAAGCAATATTACTTAGGATAAATGAGGCAATAGGAGTATTTCTTGAAGGTAAATACCCTGATGCTGTACCGGTATTAAACGGTGTTCAGGTTTATTATGCGATAACTTACAATACATACGGAGAAAACAGTGTGAGAAATCAATATACTGTTACTTATAAATGTATAAATGTAGGTGAATTTGAGTACACTTCCGGTCCTGAACTTGTTGAATAAATAAAAGTTTTGATAATCAAAAAGAGGCAGCCTTTTTAAGGCAGCCTCTTTTAATTTAGAGCAGAAGTTAATATTTTTTCAGCTGCACCGATATTATTTGTTACAAATAGTTTTGCAGATGTCCCTGATTTTGCTCTTAATTCCGAATCAATTACTAATTTATCTGTTATTTCTGAAAATTCTTGATAATTTCTTATTGAAAAAGCAGCATTTTGCTTAATTAGTTCTTTTGCTTCATCAAACTTACCGTATTTCGGACCGAAAATAATCGGCATACCGAAAACAGCAGCCTCAAGTGTATTGTGTATTCCTTTTCCGAAACCTCCGCCTATATATGAAATGTCGGCATAATAATACAAAGAGGAGAGCAGTCCTATATTATCTATTAATAAAATATTTGCTTCTGATATATTTTGTAAGTTTGCTTCAGAATATTTTAAAACCCGGTAATCGAACATCCTAATAATTCGACTAATGTTCTCAGATTTTATTTCGTGAGGAGCAAGTATTAATTTTATACCGGGTTTATTTTGGTTGAAAAATTTAATAATAATCTCGTCGTCGGGCTTCCATGTGCTGCCCGCAATAAGAACGAAAGAGTTTTCTTTGAACTTCTCAATTATCTCAATTTCGTTTCTGTTTTTAGAAAGTTCAAATACTCTGTCAAAACGTGTATCTCCGGTAACTTTGACATCAGTAATATCAATACTTTTAAGAAGTTGTTTTGAAAGTTCATTTTGAACAAAAAGGCACTTAAAATTATGTAATATTTTCCTGTAAAACCCTCCGTAGGGTTTAAAAAAGATTTGATTTTTTCTGAAAATACCGGAAAC
Source organism: Bacteroidales bacterium (assembly GCA_021648725.1). Lineage (NCBI taxonomy): Bacteria > Pseudomonadati > Bacteroidota > Bacteroidia > Bacteroidales > Bacteroidales bacterium. Next base: position 98,561 of record JAKISF010000007.1, read on the forward strand.
TAGATAAACAGGGATATTATTTTTATTCAATTCGGATAAATATTGATACCAAAATTCATATTTAATAAAAAAGGCAAGTTCGGGTTTTAGAAGTTGTATCAGCTTTTTTGCATTTTTTTTTGAATCATCGGGCAAATAAAAAACAATATCGGCATATTTATAGTTTTTTCTTACTTCATAGCCGGAAGGAGAAAAAAAACTTAAAGCAATTTGGTATTCCGGTTTTTCTTTCTTTATTTTTTCAATAAGAGGTCTTCCTTGCTCAAATTCACCGAGAGAGGCACAATGTACCCAAATTATTTTTTTCGGATTAAAATTTTCAATAGTTTTAAATGTAGATTTTATTCCGTTGTTTCTCAGTTTTGCTTTTTTATTAAAAACGGAAGCAACTTTAATAAGCAAAGAATATAAAAAAACCGAAATAATATATGTTATTTTCATCTTACAGAAAAAAGGTTGCAAAAAGCAACCTTTTAAAATTAAAATATTGTTTATTTAGAAAGAGGTATTGTCAGCCGGTTTATCCAAAACAACAACAGTAACACATCCTCTGTTTAGTTTTATTTGTTTTTTAATGTTAGGGTCATCACTTTCTCCCTGCGGAACCGGCAGAACTTCCATTATTATTTTCAAGGTTGTAGAAGTTACGGGGTAAAAATCAAAATACGGATGAGATGATTTTCCGGTATCATCATCATAAAAATCTGCTAAAACACAAGTTCCTTCTTCTCTTGAAGAACTTTCGCCGGGTAAATCAAGAACTGTTTCGTGTGTACTTTCGTCAATAATTTTAAATTTTATTCTGTTGTTAAAAACAGCAGCAGCATAAAATTTTATTCTGTAATCTTTTCCTTTTGTCAAGGGCAGAACAAATTCATAAGTTTGTCCGGTAACACAAACGGCACTGCTTGATTGGTCATTGTATTCATAGGGATTTTCAGGTCTCCGGTATTTGAAAAAATCAGAGCATTTTGCTTGTGCATCTGCAAATAGCGGTAAAAGAAGAATAATTGTCAATATTAGTATAAGTTTTGATTTCATAATATTCATTTTATTAATTATCTGATTTATTTTAATTAAACGCTAGAACCGGCCAAATTATTTCTTACTTCAGCAATAGATTCTTTTAACTTGTTAAATTGGTCTTTGGTCATTACGATTCTTGTTGTTCCTCCTACTACAATTTGATTGCCTTCTGCATTGCTTATTTTCGGATTTTCAATTTTAATAACTTCCAGTTGGTCATAAACATTTTTAATAGGTTGAAGTTCTTTTATAATTGCACTTATATTTTCATCTGCTTCTCTTTGTTGCAATGATAATATTAAATTTTCAAATATGTTTTTTTGATCTGCAATTAATTGAATAATTTCACTATCTTCTTCATAGTTATTTTGAAGAGTTGTGACGATATATAAACTCTCAACCCAACCACCGACTGAAATTAAAGATAAAGATGTATTTCTGTCGTTTTCTTCTAAGAACTTAACAATATCATAATATGTATCGTTTGTAACTTTTAATAAAGAATCTTTGCTCTCTATATTTTTAAATCTGTCGATTAATGATTCTGAAAAAACAGAACCTAAACCGATTTTATCACTTAAACCTTCAACAACTTTAAGGTATTCGCCGGCAGTACCGGTTTGATTAAATGCGGCAGCATACGCTAAATCAGCAGAATACAAACCAAAACCGACTTCAAGTGATTTTGTATCTAAATATTTTTCGGCATTTTCTTTATTATTTAATACTTTATCTGAATATTGCAATTCGCCCTCTCTTGTAAATGCAAACATATCCTTAGGTGAAGGAATAAGATAAGTAATTAAGTTATCATCATTAATTTCAACAACATTTTGGGCAACTGTATCATTGTCTTTATTGTTTCCGTTGTCATCTTCTCCACAAGCAGAAAACCAAAGCAACATTGCTGATGCAAATGCAATTTTTAAAAATTTAAACGGTGCTTTCATACCAATATTTTTTGTTACTAATTAAATTTATTTAAATGATATTTTATAAATGAAAGTATAAAGTTAAAAAAAAAGTTCAGCAAAAAAAAATCCCGAAAGGTTTTTTCGGGATTTTTTGCTGACCTACCAGGACTCGAACCTAGGACGACTGGACCAAAACCAGATGTGTTACCACTACACCATAGGTCATTATTTCAGGAATGCAAAATTATTATTTTTTTTTCTTTTTATGCAAATTTTTCTGATTTAATTTAAAAAAATATACTTTGCATCTTTTAATATTAATTTTCAGATATGTCGAAAGTGTTTTTATCATTAGGAAGCAATAAAAATGACAGGCACAAATCCATTAAAGCAGCAATAAAAAAGATTAATAAAAAACTTGGAGATATTATTCAAACTTCCGATGTTTTTGAAACAGAGTCTTGGTCATACCATGATAATAATTATTTAAATGCAGTAATTGAAATTGAAACTGAATTTATTCCGAAAGATTTATTAAAAGAATTGAAAAGAATTGAAAAAGAACTCGGCAGAAAAAACAAAACTGTAACTTTCAAAGGGAAACCTAAATATCTTTCAAGAACTATTGACATTGATATTTTATTTTATGATGACAAAGTCATTAGCACAAAAGAATTAACAATTCCGCATACTAAATTGCATCTCCGAAACTTTGTATTAAAGCCGATGATGCAAATTGCACCGGATTTTATTCATCCTGTATTTCAAAAAAATATTAACTGTATATACACAATGTGTGAAGATAAAAGTATGGTTACCTTATTTAAAGAATAATTTCTGATGTTGGTTATTAAAAACAATATTAAACTCTGCTTTAAAATATAGCATAACTCATCTTACGGCATTGATTTCCCGATTATATACCACGTTACATCCTTAATGCTCGACTGTAGGGTGTATGATTCTCCAAAATTAATAATTAACGGAGTAACTTGCCCGTCAATTAAATCACCGGCAATAGACTCGACACTTATTTGTCTTAATTCTCCTGCTACCATTGAATTTTTTATTATAATAATTCTGCTTGGTATTTCATTAACATCCGGCAACCAAACTCTTGAAGGGCTTCCTACATCTGTTGATCTTACAACTAATGTTGTTAATGTCGGGTCTTCTATCGGGAAATCAAGCAGTTCTGTAATTACTAAGTTTGGATCGTTTGAAGGAGGAAACGATACGAGAGAATTAACATTAATCCAGTTTGTACTTCCGGCTCCGTTTGTTGTTAATACATAATTTGCAGTTCCTCTCGTTGTCGGCATTGTTATCGTCTGAAACCCTCGGTTAAACCTAAGTGTTCCGTTAAGATTAACTCTTTCCGACCCGGTTGTGAAATCACCGTAAATTAATGCTCCCGCTGAATTTGATGAGTTGTTAGATATATATAATTTATTACTTCCTATTTCACCTGACCCCGCACTGTTTCCTATAAATATATTACCGGTGCTTAATGTTGCACCGGAGTTACTCCCGGCTAAGTTGCCGATATAAACATTGTTGCTCCCTATTGTATTTTGGATACCTGCATTTTTACCTATAAAAACATTCTCAGTTCCTGTTGTGGTTTCAGAACCTGCAGACAGCCCGATAAATGCATTATTATTAGTGAATTGTACAAACTTATCAAAAGTTGCTTTTGCTGCACCATATTTCCCGACTGCAAACCCGCCGGAAATACCTTTTGCAGAAGGGTTTGAGTAAATCCTTGTACTGTCGGGATGTGTGTAGAAATATTTAAATTTCTTATCTTTTGCTGCACCGTATTTCCCGACTGCAAACCCACCTGAAATACCTAATGATTCATCAGTATAAACTCGTGTACTGTCTCCTGTTACAATCAATAAATCTCCGAGACCTTTTTCTTTAGCAGCACCGTATTTCCCGACTGCAAACCCGCCGGAAATCCCTTTTGCGGCAGCATCATCTACATATATATTTGTTGCTCCGGAATTTACGACTAGAAGATCTCCCACACCTTTCGCTGCTCCATATTTCCCTACGGCAAAACCGCCGGAAATCCCTTTGCCTGATTTTGCCGGGTTTGCAACATACATTCTCACACCTACCGAAGTAACAGACATAATTGTTTTTCCTGTTTTATCCTTTACTTCAAATAAAATATCATCTTCCGCTTTAGATTTATCTGCTTGAATCACAAACTTGCTTGAAGGGGTTTTTGTCCCTATACCGACATTTTGTGCCGAATTTGTTAAATAAACATTTGTTGCATTTTGTGTCCAAATTTCAGATGACATTGACAAATCAACCCACTTGCCGTCTCCGTAAATAAAAAAAGAATTTAAGTTGGTATCAAAAACTAAAAGCCCGGAAACAGGATTTGAAATTAGTTCTCTTTGGCTCGTTAACATTCTTGGAATCAATAAACCTTGTGTTGTAGATTTAACTTCAAAAATTGCAGAACTTGCAGGGGTATCTCCTGAGCTGCCTGAAATAATGACACCTTGCGAGAAAGCACTTGAATAAAGAAAAATAGAAACAAGAATTAATAAAGAAAATTTTTGTAGGGTTTTCATGGTTTTTTGTATTTTAAGGTTTTAAACATTTCAAAAGGAAATAAATATTTTTTATGTTGCAAGTTTTTTTGATTACATTTTTTATTTTTTAATATTGTTGTGTCAACACTATAAGGCTTGACATAATAATTAACAAATTTTATTTTTTTGATAAAATGCTGTAATGCTTTTACGAAATATATACAACTAAAGAAATTTTACGCAAATATAACTTTCAATATAATTATAAATGTTTACGAACAATCCTTAAAATAATATTTAACAAGCTTTATGAAGTTGGAAAATACTGAAATGTTCTTATAGAGGAGAAATTATAAATTTAATTATACCGGGTTCAAAATATTCTCGGGGTATTAAAAAAACAACAAGGAATTATACTTTTCATGTAGTGCAGGGAAACAATTAAACAATGATAAAGGAATACATGATATTAACAATTATTCCTCTGAATCATTTTTTGGCGTTAAATTTGATATGAGTAAGAAAGAATACATTTTATCTCATGGAAGCACTTCAATTCACGGAATAGCATTAATTATGTACAGATGTTGATAAAGAAATTTATTGACCGAGTAATATTTAATCAAAAAACCGATAAGTTTACCGCCATACGATACGGTGTTTGAATTTGATGAACAATAAGTAAATTCGATAAATAATGAAATTTAAAATAATTAATTTATTGATTTTTGGTATTATACTTTTTGAGGGATGTGCAATTTTTCAAAAAGGAAACCTTGATATGGTCCAACTTACCGAAGATTTTATTGAAGGAGATATTTTTGTAGAAAGTATTGATTTTTACGAAAGATTTTTGATAGACAATCCTAATGATGCTGATTTTAATTACAAAATGGGCTTTGCATTATTAAATACGAAAACAAGAGAAAAAGAATCAATAAAATACTTTAAAAAAGCAAAAGAATTTTATAATAAACCTGCTACAAAATCAAAATATGTAGAAAGTTCATTTCAACTTGCAAGAGCCTATCGAGCATCATACCTTTTTATTGCTGCATTAGAAGAACTGTCGCAATTAAGAATGCAAGTCGTAAAAAATGAATATGTTACAACAATAGTTGACAGAGAAACTCTTAAATGTGAACATGGGCAGAAACTTTTCGAAAATAAAATAAATTTTAAAATTACAAGTCTTGGAGATACTATAAATTCTGAATTCCAAGATCATAGCCCGGTAATTTCTGCTGATGAGTCTGTTCTTATTTTTACGTCAAGAAGACCGAACGGTTGGAATGAAGAAATTGATGAAGACGGAAATTATAATGAGGATATTTTTATTTCAGAAAAGCATAACGAGGCTTGGACAAAGCCGGTAAGTATAGGAATGAATATCAATACAAAAAAACACGAAGCTTCAATAGGCTTATCAGTTGACGGTCAAAAACTTTTCATCTACAAAGATGATGATTACGGCAGTATTTATATGAGTACTTTTGAAAAAGGAGAGTGGAGCACCCCTTATAAATTAGGAGAAAACATAAATACAGATGACAGAGAAACTCATGCTTCTCTCTCTGCCGACGGGAAATATCTGTATTTTACAAGCGATCGCCCCGGAGGCTTCGGAGGTCTTGATATTTATGTGTCAGAAAAGTTAAGAAACGGAATCTGGGGACCTGCCAGAAACCTTGGCAATGCTGTTAATACAAAGTATAACGAAGAAGGACCTTTTATACACCCTGATGGTAAAACGCTGTATTTCAGCTCAAAAGGACATGAAAATCTTGGAGGTTACGATATATTTAAATCAACAAAAACAGATTTCGGAACTTGGACAAAAGCGGAAAACATAGGTTATCCGATAAATACCGTTGGGAATGATGTTTTTTATATGCCTACTGCTGACGGACAAAGAGCATACTATTCATCTCAAAAAAATCCGAACCGCAAGGATAATGATTTATACCTTATAACACTTGAGTCTGTAAAAAGAGCTGACCTTACTGTTATGATTGGTGATGTATTTTTAAAGTGCTCAGACGACTTACCCGACATTTCAATAACAATAAAAGACACTGAAACACAAGAATCATATAAAGTAAAGCCTAATCATAAGAATAAGAGATTTATCTTCATTGCCAAATGGGGAAAAACATATAAGATTTCTGTTGATTTAAAAGGAAAAATTATATTTACGGATAAACTTACAATTTCTCCTGATAATGCTCCTAAAAAAATGAAATATAAATCAATCAGGCTTGACCCTGACTCTGATTGTGAATAGCTTTTTAATATCCCATTTCTTCAGGTTGTATTTATTGTAAAATTTAGGTGCAACCTTTTGGTATATACATATCTGTTTTTATATATTTAAACCCAAATTATGTTTTAGAAGTTTGTTCTGAGGTTTGAAAATACAATAAAATATGACATTTTATTATATTAAGCATAGCACCGCTATGCTTAATGTGAAAAATGTAACGAAGTGTTATATTTTGAAGTAGTTTCATACCGTAATAGAATTTCTAATGCATATTTTGGGTTAAATAATATCTCGAAGAACTTTCATTAAAAAAACACTTATGAAGACGAAACTTACTTTTCTTTTTGCAATACTTTTAATTGCATTCTCAGCAAAATCACAATTAACAGTTAATAACGGACATACAGCACAAGAACTGGCAAATATTCTTGCCGGAGAAAATATTACTGCTACAAATGTTTCAATAACAGGAAACACTCAACAATACGGAAGTTTTACTTTTACCGGTAACGGCCTTGATGTTAATTCAGGTGTTATTCTTTCATCCGGAAGTATTTTTGATGCAGCAGGACCAAACAGTAGCGGAGAAACATCAACTGATTTCGGAGGGGCAGGCAATGCCCTGTTAACACAGTTGGCAGGTTCAGAAACGTATGATGCAGTTGTTCTGCAATTTGATTTTGAAGTTCAATCAGATGAAATAGAATTCAACTTTAACTTTTTATCAGAAGAGTATAATGAATTTGTAGGAAGCCCTTATAATGATGTTTTTGCTTTTTATATTTCAGGTCCCGGAATAACGGGAGAAGAAAATCTTGCAATAGTTCCGGGAACAACAGTTCCTGTTTCAATAAATACAATAAATAACGACCTATTTTGGCAATTCTATCACGATAACACAAACGGAAACACAAATATAGAATTTGACGGTTTTACAACTTTGATGACAGCTAAAAAATCAGGTCTTCAATCTTGTCAAACATATACATTAAAATTAATGATTGCCGATGCGGGAGACGGCATATTTGATGCAGGTGTTTTATTACAGGAAAATTCTCTTGTTCAAGCAAATATTTCAGCAAGCTCATCAACCTACAGTAACAACAATACAGCTCTTGAAGGTTGCATCGAAGCCGATTTTACTTTTCAATTAGCCGAAGCCGTTGATTATGATGTTGAAATACCTTTGAATATAGGAGGTTCTGCTATTAACGGAGTTGATTATAAACACATAGACCCTTTAATCATCATACCTGCCGGACAAACAAGTGCTACAATTATTATAGAATCTTATTCCGACGGTATAACGGAAGGGCAAGAAACTATTGAAATAGCATATACACCGGCTCCTTGCCAAGCACAAGAAACCGTCTCATTATTTATTGATGATTTTCAACCGATTGAATTTTCAGCAACAGAAACAGGTGCAAATTGTAACGGTGCAACAGACGGAGAGGTTCTTTTTACAATTACCGGAGGATTTGCTCCGTACACTATAAACCTTACGGATACGGTTACATTAGAAACATCTTCATATACAGCAAACCCTATTGTTGGTTTATCTGCCGGCACTTATTCTGTTGAAATTATCGACAGCTACGGTTGTAAAGCGGAAGATATTGTTTTCGGTGATATTTTTAATGCAGGAACAACATTCTTACCCACAGGAACAGGTGTTACTTACGAAACATCAATTGAAGTTACAGGTTTCGGCACAGGTGAAACTTTGGAAACAATAGACCAATTCAAACAAATTTCTGCAACAATGGAGCATTCTTATGCAAATGACCTGTCAATTACTTTGAGAGCACCAAACGGAACAGAAGTCCTTCTTAAGGCAGAAGGTGACGGACTAATCGGCAGCAACCCTAACAACAGTTGTGATATGGGAGAACCGGTTTCTTCCGGTAGAGTTGACCAATGGAATGCAAATAATATAACTCCCGGTATAGGGTATGAATATGTTTGGAATCTTACCCCGACATATGGTACAATGTCATATCAAGTTGATAATCAGCTTCTGCCTGAACACACATATATCTCAACTTTCGGAAATGAACTAACAGATTTTTATTATCCCTCAGGTTCATATCAACCGGAAGGAAATCTTGCCGATTTTATCGGTACGGAACTTAACGGAACTTGGACAATAATTGTTACCGACTTCTATATTCTTGATAACGGATATATTTTTGAATGGAGTTTAAGTGTAAGTTCTCCCCAGTCTGATTCAATTATTAAAATTACCGAACCTGCATTACCGAATGTTACATCTAATCAAACAGAGCCTGATTGCGGAGTAAGTAACGGGAATATTGATATTGCCGTTACCGGTTTTAATCCTGTGGCATATCTTTGGAACACCGGAGCAACAACACAAGATATTTCAGCAATACCAAGCGGTGCTTATTCAGTTAATATTCAGGGAAATGACGGTTGCGATTATGATTATAATTTTAATCTTTCAAACAACGGCTCTTTGGTCTTAACAGCAACAACCGAAGCCGAAACATGCGTAAATGCCGATGACGGAAGTATTGATTTAACTGTATCAGGAGGAACTCCGAACTTTACTTTTAATTGGGGCAACGGAGCAATAACAGAAGACATCTCACCTCTTATCCCCGGTAATTACACAGTTACGGTTACCGATGCAGGAGGATGTTCCGGAATTAATACTTTTGAAGTTTTGCAAGCAACTCCTATAAGCATTACTGCAAATATTACAAATGAAAATTGCGGAGACAAAGAAGGCATAATTGATATCTCGATTTCAGGAGGTATTGAACCATATACTTTTGTTTGGTCAACAGGAGAAACTTTTGAAGATATTAATGAACTTACACAAGGCGAATATTCGGTTACGGTTACCGATGCAAATTCTTGTACTGCAAATCAAACTTTTACTATTATAAATTATGTCGGAAATTGTATTCCCGATTGTGATTTAGCAATTACAAATGCTATTTTAACTGATGAAAATTGCGGACAAACAAACGGAGCAATTGACCTAACAATATTTACAAGTTTTTCTCCTTATACTGTTTCATGGAATAACGGAGCAACAACCGACGATATAAACTCCTTAACTGCAAACAATTATATAGTTTCAATTGCTGATGCCGAAGGTTGCGAATTATCAGAAACTTATACAATCGTTAACCAAACATCGGGTATTGAAGTTCTTGGTATTGGCGTAATTGATGAAACTTGCGGAAACGGACAAGGAGAAATTAATCTTACTGTTAACGGCGGAGCATTGCCCTATACTTTCAAATGGAGCAACGGAGCAACAACAGAAGATTTAACAAATTTGAGCGAAGGAACATACGATGTAACTGTTACGGATGCAAACGGATGTTCTGTTAATTCTTCGGCAACGGTTACGAATCAAGCCGGAGATTTACATTTAACTTGGGGTAATGCAACTAATGAAATCTGCGGTAATTCAAGCGGAACAATTGACATTCTTATCGAAGGCGGAAATCCTTTCGGCTTTGGATATTATGAGTATTTATGGTCAAACGGAGCAACAACGGAGGATTTGATAAATATTAGCGAAGGTTCTTATTCATGTGTTGTTACCGATGAAGACGGTTGTAAAATTACAACTCCCGCTTATGTAGTTGAAAATGAAGCAGGAACTCTTGCAATTAACAGTATTGACGTAGATAATGAAATTTGCAACAACAACCTCGGAAATATTGAGCTTATTATTTCAGGCGGAACAACGCCTTATAATTTTATCTGGAACACAGGGCAAACAACACAAGATATTTTTAATCTTTCTGCCGGAACATACAATAATACTATCACAGATGCAAGCGGATGTTCTGTTTCAACCGGTAATTTAATAATTATAAATGAAAGCGGAACTCTTGCATTAGGTAATATAGTTCCCGTTGATGAACTATGCAATAATAATTCAGGTGAAATTGACATTACAATTACGGGGGGAACAACACCTTACAACTTCCTTTGGAATACCGGTTCCTCCGATGAAGATTTAAACGGTCTTGATGCCGGAAATTATTCTTGTGAAGTTACCGATGCAAACGGATGTCTTGTATCTTTCAATACAACAATTAATAACGACAACGGAACAATTACCGTATCAAATATTATTATTTCTGATGAAAATTGCGGAAGTGCTGACGGAACTGTTGATATTACGATTTCAGGAGCAGCAAATCCGATTAATTTTGATTGGAATAACGGAGCAACAACCGAAGACATAACAAACCTTTCCGCAGGAACTTATATTTGTATTGTTACTGATGCAATTGGTTGCGAAACTAATGCTAATGCTGTCGTAGATAATAATTCAGGAGATTTGAATCTTATAAATTCAATTGTTACGAATGAACAGTGCGGGACCGGTAACGGTTCAGTTAACCTTGTAATTTCAGGAAGTGCAACTCCCCTAACATTCAGCTGGACTAACGGAGCAACAACAGAAGATATAACAAACCTTTCTACAGGCATTTATTCCTGTACAATTACCGATGCAAACGGATGTTCAATTAATGCAGGTCCGTACAACATTAACAACACATCAACGACAATGTCGGTTACGGCTGTTGATGTTACCGATGAAACTTGCGGTTCAGGAAACGGAGCAATTGATTTAACATTTACCGGGGGAGAAACTCCGATTACTTTTTCTTGGAGCAACGGAGCAAATACGGAAGATATTTCAAATTTATCGGCAGGAATATATAACTACACAATTACGGATAACAGCGGGTGTTCCGTATCGGGCAGTACGGAAGTTATAAATAACACAGGAAATCTTGAAATAACATCATTTACTAAAACAGATGAAATTTGCGGAAATGCTAACGGAGCAATTGATATTACTGTTAACGGTGCTACACCTTTTAACTTTGCGTGGAGCAACGGAGCAACAACAGAAGATATTTCAGCTTTAACAGCCGGAACATATAATGTTACGATTAATGACAATAACGGGTGCGAAATAGTTTCTTCCGACTTTAGTATTCTTAATGATGCCGGAGCATTCACGTTAACAAGTATAAGTGCAATTCCCGAACATTGCGGTGATGCAACGGGTTCAATTAATGCCGAAGTTGCAAACGGAACGGAACCGATAAATTATTTATGGAGCAATTCTGAAATAACACAAGATTTATCAGGTTTACATCAAGGAGTTTATTCTTGCACGGCAAGCGATGCAAATGGCTGCGAATTAAGCTATTTTGTTGTGGTAGAGAATGTTGAAGGAAATGTTAATGTTTCGAACGAAGTGCTTGTAAATGAAACTTGCGGAAACAGTAACGGTTCAATTGACATTACAGTTGCAGGCGGAACAGAACCTTATATTTTTGCATGGAATAACGGAGCAACAACCGAAGACCTTACAAATATTGACGCAGGAAATTATAATTGCGTAATAACTGACAATGAAGGTTGTTCAATAAATTACAGTACAACAGTTGAAGACATAGGCGGAGATTTTGCAATTATTAATACAGAAATTACAAACGAACATTGTGATAACGGACAAGGAGAAATTGACGTAACATTGGTCGGAGGAACTCAAACTTATACTTTTAACTGGGATAACGGAGAAACAACGGAAGATTTAACAGGGCTTTCTGCAGGAACATATAATTTGACTGTTACGGAAGCAACAGGTTGCGAACTTCAAACTTCAGCGGAAATTTTAAATATTTCAAATGCAATCACAATCACAAATGCCGACATAACCGATGAAAGTTGCGGAAATGCAGGCGGAGCAATAAATATAACTTATACGGGAGCAAATGAACCTACCTCATTTTTATGGAGCAACGGCGAAACTACCGAAGATATAAATTCGCTTACAAGCGGAAACTATGAACTTACTATTACAGATTTTTACGGTTGTTCAATAACGAAAAATTACTTTGTCGATAATATCACAAACGGACTTGCTCTGCAAAACATTGATGTAACAGACGAAACTTGCGGAAACCATAACGGTGCAATTGACATTACCTTAACAGGCGGAAATACTCCTTATAATTTTGCATGGAGTAACGGTGCAACCGACGAAGATTTAAATAATATTTCGGAAGGAACTTATACATGCATTATTACTGATAACTCAGGTTGTATAATAAATATCTCGGCAAGTATAATAAATAATGCAAACGGACTTGCAGTTACGCTTAACGAAATAGTTAATGATGAGTGTGCCTCCGGAAATGCAAGTATTAATATAACTCCGACAGGAGGAAACAGTCCGTACACGTTCATTTGGAATAACGGACTAACAAGTGAAGACCTGAATAATATTACGGCAGGAACTTACTTTGTAACGATTACTGATAACACAGGTTGCAACATGACATCCGAAAACTATACCGTAGAAAACACTGAAAATAATGAACTTGCAATAGTTAATATTTATACAGAACCTGATTTTTGCGGTGAAGGTTGGGGGTTAATTGATTATGACGCTGCTGTTTCCGGAAGTTATACTTATGAACTTAACGGCGTTCCGGGTGTTCCGCCTTTTACGGACTTAACATCAGGAGATTATGTTATTTCGCTTATTGACGGATATTGCAGAGTTGATGAAACAGTTACGATTGAAAGTGACGGATTCTTTAGTATTAATATTGACAATGTTCAAAATGAAGTTTGCGGTCAACAAAACGGTTTGATTGAAATAAGTGCCGGCGGCGGTGGCGGCGGAAGTTTCAATTATGCTTGGAGCAACGGTGCAACCACACAAGACATTTATAATTTATCGGCAGGAGATTATTCCTGTGAAATAACGCATGTAAATTCAGGTTGTGTGCAAACTTTATCTCAAACAATCACAAATATTGTTGCATTTACAGCGAGTTCTGAAAAAATTGATGAAACTTGCGGAAATTCTAACGGAGCGATAGATGTAACCCTTAGTCCTGCCGGAACTTATACTTTCGATTGGAGTAACGGAGCAACTTCCGAAGATTTAACAGGCATTTCGGCAGGAACTTATACTTGCACAATTACAGATAATTCTTCTTGTTCTGATGTTATTACAGAAGAAGTTATTGATGACAGTAATAATATTTCTATTTCGGAAAATGTTCAAGATAATATTTGCGGGCAATCTGTAGGAAGCATTGATTTAACAATTTCAGGGGCTCCGCTCGGTTATTCGGTTCTTTGGAATACCGGTAAAACAACTGATTTCTTACATGATATTCCCGGCGGGACTTATACTGTTATTGTTACTGATTTAGAATTTTCGTGTGAAGAATTCAGGTCGTATGATGTAGGTGTAATTCCTTCATATAATGTTAGTGAAATAATAACCAACAGTTCTTGTGAAACTTGTAATGACGGAACAATTGACTTAACTCCCGAACCTGCAGGAACATATACTTTTGATTGGAGCAACGGAGCAAATTCGGAAGACATCAACGGATTGTTACCCGGAGATTATTTCGTTACAGTTTCGGATGAAAACGGTTGCGAATTTGAAGGAAATTATACTGTTGAATTCAGTAATTCTGTGAAAGATATTGAAAACATGATTGTAAATGTTTATCCGAACCCGACAAACGGAATGCTTACAATTGATTATAATTCTGTTAAAGAAAAATCAACAGTCAGAATAGTAAATGTTACAGGAGTTTTGTTATACGAAAATATAATAACAAATGGCAGAGGTTCTGTTGAAATTGATATTTCAAGTTATTCAGCAGGAATTTATTATTTAATGATAGGAAATAAAGAACAACGCAAAACGATTAAGATTTTTAAACAAAGTGAATAACAAAATATAAGGGAGCAAATTTAATGCTCCTTTTTCCTGTTTTCGTCGGTTTTTGAAAAAAGCTCTGTATCCCTTTATTTATAGATTGTGATTTTGGGAATTGGGTGTTGCAAGCTATATTTGTACATGTTTTTAAGAAAATTAAAGAACCGTTCGGGTAGTATTTCTGTTCAAATTATTTCCAAAAGCAGAGGTAAATATAAAGTTGTCAA